>JANMMX010000406.1:0-4376 GCA_031373605.1 Allobosea sp.
GACAGGTGCCAGCGCCCCTCGATTGCATAGGGGCAGGCAGGGTCCACCACCAGCGGGTTGATGGTGATACGCTCACCCATGCGTGGTCCCGATGCAATGGTGCCCGCCGCCTCATGGCCAAGGATGAGCGGGGGCGGGCGGCGCGCATCATGGCCGTGATAGGCGTGCATGTCCGAGCCGCAGATGCCGACGGCCTCGACACGCACAAGCACTTCGCCTTCAAGCGGCACCGGGTCCGGCTCATCGCGATAAACCAGCGTGTTCAGCCCGGTATAGACGAGTGCTTTCATGGCGTTGCTGTTCCTCGTTTTCCGCAGCTCACTTGGCGGTATAGCCGCCATCGACAGCAAGTGTCTGGCCGGTGATGTAGGCGCTGGCATCTGACGCCAGAAAGACTGTGGCGCCTGCGAGGTCTTCAAGCGCGCCATTGCGGCCAATGGCGGCCTGCGCTGCATTGCGGGAGGCCCGCTCGGGGTCGTTGAACACAGGCGCGGTCAGCGGTGTCGGAAAGAAGCCCGGCGCAATCGCGTTGCAGGTCACGCCATGGCGTGACCATTCCTCGGCGATGGCGCGCGTCAGCTGCACAATGCCGCCTTTGCCCGCCCCATAGGGAGCAGAGTTCGGGAAGGCCCTCGTGCTTTGCAGCGAGGCCAGATTGATGATGCGGCCAACACCCTTTGCCGCCATGGCGGGCGCAAAAGCCTGCGTGAGCAAGAACGGCGCGCGCAGGTGCAATGCCATATGCAGGTCAAAGGCCTCGGCGCTGACCTCCATGAAGGGCTGACGCAGGTTGATGCCTGCCGCATTTACCAGGATGTTGATCGTCTGGCCGCGCTTTGCCAGTTCTGCCGCAAGCGTGCTCCCGCAATAGGGTGCGGCCAGATCAGCGGCGCAATGCGAGGCATTGATCTTTTCGGTGGCGAGGGTGTGAACAGCCTCATCCAGCTCGGCCTCGCGCCGCGCTGCCAGGACGACGGTGGCGCCGGCTAGCCCCAGCGCGCGCGCCATGGCAAGGCCGATGCCGCTGTTGCCGCCGGTGACCAGCGCCGTGCGTCCGCTCAGATCAAACAGGTGTCCAAGCCGGAATGTCATCAGATCTCGACCGGCGTGCCCAGATCAATGTTGCTGCCGGGCGCATATTTCACCATGCGCACATCAGAGGTTCGGGCATGACCCTCCATGCCCTCCAGCCGCGAGATGCGGGCGGAGACGGGCGCGATGCGGGCGCAGGCGTCACGGTCCATCCGCTGCCATGTCAGCGGCTTGAGGAACTTGTGCACCGAGAGACCGGCCGAATAGCGCGCTGCGAACTTGGTCGGCAGGATGTGGTTGGGGCCAGAGACCTTGTCGCCAAAAGCCACATTGGTTTCCTCGCCGAGGAACAGCGAGCCGTAGTTGGTGAGATTGGCATGCCACCAGTCAAGATCGGTGCAATGCACCTCCAGATGCTCGCAGGCATATTCGTCCGAGATGCGCACGAGTTCTTCGCGCGAGTCGCACAGGACAATCTCGCCATAGTCACGCCAGGCGGCACCAGCCGCGTCGCGCGCGGTCGGGGGCAGGGTGGCGATCAGTTCAGGCATCAGCCGAGCCACTTCGTCGGCAATGCGCTGCGAAGAGGTGAAGAGCCAGGCCGGGCTTTCATGGCCATGCTCGGCCTGGCCAACCAGATCAGTCGCCACAATCAGCGCATCGGCACTGTCATCGGCTATGACGGCCACCTCTGATGGGCCTGCAAACACATCAATGCCAACCTTGCCAAACAGCATGCGCTTGGCCTCGGCCACAAACTTGTTGCCTGGGCCGACAATGATGTCAGCCGGTTGGCCGGTAAACAGGCCGAAGGTCATGGCTGCAATGGCCTGCACACCGCCCAGGCACATGATGATGTCGGCACCCGCCACCGTCATGGCATAAAGCACATGCGGATGGATGCCCTGGCCGCGAAAGGGAGCCGAACAGGCAACAACGGTTTTCACGCCAGCAGCCTTGGCTGTCGCCACTGACATGTAGGCCGAGGCAATATGGGCATAGCGGCCGGTCGGCACATAGCAGCCGGCTGTGTTCACCGGCACGAGCTTCTGGCCCAGATGCAGACCCGGAGACATTTCCAGCGAGAAATCCTGCACGGAGGCGCGCTGCGCCTCAGCAAAGCGGCGCACCTGCGAGGCCGCCAGCGTAATGTCATCCTTCACCGATTGCGGCACATCGCGGATGCGCTCGGAAATGGCTGCCTTGTCGAGAACGATGGCGCCATCCCATTTGTCGAGCTTAAGCGCATAGTCGCGCACCGCCTGCTCGCCGCCGGCCTCGATGGCAGCCAGCATTTCGCTGACAACCTTGCGGGCCGTATCGGTCTCGGTTTCGGGGGTCTTGGTCGCGCGCTTCAGATAGGTAACGGTCATCACACTTGTCCGGTTCACATCGGTTCGGCAGGCAGAAAAAACGGGCGGCCCAGCCTGCAAGGGCCGCCCGGGTGTCCACTCAGTCAGATCACTTCTTGCAAATCACTTCTTGTCGAATTCGGTCGCGAAGGCCTTCAGCTTCGGATCAGCCGCAACCTTCTTCATGAACTCATCAGTGATGTAGCTCTTCGCATCCGGGTTGGCCGGGATCGTGCCGACATCGGTGATGAACTTGCCGATTTCGCTGAACCAGCCGTCAACCGTTGAAGGGGTGGCTGCGCGCGACATGATTTTCAGCTGCTCATCGAGGCCGAATGTCGGACGAAGCGCAAACTCCTGATCCATGGCGCGGGCCGAGACTTCAAGGCCGCCCTGCTTGTAGAAGTCGAGCGCCAGCGTGCGGGCTTCAGCCGGGTTGGCCTTGGCCCAGGACCAGCCACGCAGGAAGACGGCGAGGAACTTCGCCACATCATCCGGACGCTCCTTGGCGAAATCACCACGAACGATCAGCGCGCCGGGAACAGTCGCGCCCGCATCGCCGCCGGAGCAGAGATACTTGGCCCCGGCATTGTCTTCGAGCGTGTAGGTGTTGGGGGCCCAGACGCCGGCAATGTCGCCATTGTTCGAGGTCAGCGCGGTGATGATCTGCGCCTGGCCCAGATTGACGAACTGCATGTCATTGGCAGCAAGGCCCATCTTCACCAGGCACTTGCGCGAGGCATAATCGACGGTGGAGTTGGTGGTCAGCAGCAGGCGCTGGCCCTTGAGGGATGCCGGATTGGCCTTGATCGCGTCAAACTTGTCGCCGCGCACCATCATCGCGTTGGTCTTGGACTCGTCATTGGTGATGCCAATGGTGAGGATGTTGAAGCGCACAGCGCCTAGCACAGCTGGCACCGAGCCTGTGCCGCCAACATCCCAGGACTTCGCAGCGGACGCGGCAATCTGCGGCGCGCCGGCCGGGAAGGTGGTGAAGTTCGGGGTCAGGCCCACATCCTTCCACCAGCCCTTGACGTTGGCATAGTGGAACGGCAGCGCCCAATAGAGCGATGGCTGATAGCTGACGCCGATGGCGGTCTGCGCCAAGGCGGGGGCGGGGGCTGCGAAGCCAAGTGCAGCAGCCAAGGCCAGTCCGGTCAGATAGCGTTTCATGTTGTTCTCCCTCTTGTTTCGTTTGAACAGCGTCAGCTGGCCCATTTGCGGGTGGCCTCGGTCTGTCCGGCTTTACCTGTCCCCGGTCTTGCGGAGATCACGGATTGGATTGCCTCGCGCACGATCTCGGCTGCGAGGTCACATTCATCATCGGTCATCGAGACCGGCGTGCGGATGTCGCACAGGCCAGCAAGCACCTCATGCGTCTGGGCGAGGTCGCCCTGCTGGCCCGCATAGTTCCAGTGGCGTGGCGCGCTTGTGAAGCCGACTTGTGTCTCGGCACCAAACCACTTGATCGGCAGGCCTCGCGCCTTGGTGCGCGCCAGAAAGGCTTGCGTCTCGCCTGCGTCAAAACCCAGCAGTGAAAACTGGACCGAGGTGGCCGAGTAGCCTTCCTCGGCTGGTCTGACTGGCAGCCAGACAGCTTGCGATCGTGCAAGACCCGCGCAAATGCGATCATGAATCACGTTCCAGCGCTTGGCACGGCGCGGGAGTTCCTTGAGTTGCGGACGAAGCATCGCGGCCGCCAGCGCTGTCATCCGCATGCTGAAATTGGCGGTGGCCTGCCCATGATGGGCCAGCGCCTCCAGGCCTGGCGTGCTCAGGTGCTGGCCATGCAGCATATAGCTGCCCGAATGCAGGATGGCACGCGCGGCCATCTCGGCATCATCGAGCACCAGAAAGCCACCTTCGCCAGCGTTCAGATGCTTGTAGGTCTGGGCGCTGAAACAGCCGATTTCACCAAAGTTGCCAATGGTCTGCCCATTCCAGGTCGCACACAGCGAATGGGCGCAATCCTCGATCAGCTTGAGCCCCAGC
>JANMMX010000072.1:0-5517 GCA_031373605.1 Allobosea sp.
CGCCGCTTTTGACTGCACCTGCCACGCCAGCACAGCCACGCGACTTCTGCACCAAAGGGTTAGCGACAAGCCGGATCGTTCGCGCTATCTTTGCCGCACTGCAACATAGCTGCTTCCATCGTTGTGACGGAGAGCAGGCAATCAGTCCGGGGCTTTTGACATGGGTATCGACCAGCCAGAACTGAAACCGGCGCGCGACAAGTCTCAATCTCGCGACAGGCCCAGTTCTCGCGACAAGCCCTGGATTTTCCGCACCTATGCGGGACATTCCACCGCGACCGAGTCAAACAAGCTCTACCGTGCCAACCTGTCCAAGGGCCAGACCGGCCTGTCCATCGCCTTCGATCTGCCCACGCAGACTGGATACGACCCCGACCATGTGCTGGCGCGCGGCGAGACCGGCAAGGTCGGCGTGCCGGTGACGCATCTAGGCGACATGCGGGCCCTGTTTGACGGGCTGCCGCTGGCGCAGATGAACACCTCGATGACGATCAATGCGACGGCGGCCTGGCTGCTCTCGCTCTATATCGCGGTTGCCGACGAGCAGGGCGCAGCCCGCACAGGCTTGCAGGGCACGACGCAGAACGATCTGGTGAAAGAATATCTTTCGCGCGGCACCTACGTGTTTCCCCCCAGGCCCTCGCTGGCGCTGACGACAGATATCGTCGTGTTCACGGCGCGCGAAATGCCGAAATGGAACCCGACCAATGTCTGCTCCTACCACCTGCAGGAAGCCGGCGCGACGCCGGTGCAGGAGCTTTCCTTTGCGCTGGCGACCGCCATCGCGCTGCTGGATTCCATCCGGGCGCGACCGGAAGTCTCGGTGGCTGACTTTCCCGAGACGGTCGGTCGCATCTCGTTTTTCGTCAATGCCGGCATGCGTTTCGTCACCGAGCTGTGCAAGATGCGCGCTTTTGGTGAACTCTGGGACGAAATTACGCTCAATCGCTATCAGGTGCTGGACGAGAAGCTGCGGCGCTTCCGCTATGGCGTGCAGGTCAACTCGCTGGGGCTGACGGAGCCGCAGGCCGAGAACAACGTCTACCGTATCCTGATCGAGATGCTGGCTGTCACGCTGTCGAAGAACGCCCGCGCCCGCGCCGTCCAGCTGCCGGCCTGGAACGAGGCGCTGGGGTTGCCGCGCCCCTTCGATCAGCAATGGTCACTGAGGATGCAGCAGGTGCTGGCCTATGAGACGGACCTGCTCGAATTCGGCGATGTTTTCGACGGCTCGCATGTCATTGGTGCCAAGGTCGAGGAACTGAAGCAGGCGGCCCTTGCCGAGCTCGCCAAGATCGATGCCATGGGCGGCGCCATTGCCGCCATCGAAAGCGGCTACATGAAGCGCGCGCTGGTGGAGAGCGGCGCCACCCGGATCGAAGCCATCGAGCGCGGCGAGCAGATCGTCGTCGGCGTCAACAAGTTCACCACCACCGAACCGTCGCCGCTTTCGGCAGGCGATGGTTCGGTGGTGACGGTGCCGGATTCAGTCGAGACCGAGGCCATCGGCAAACTCAAGGCCTGGCGCTCAGTGCGCGATGCCAAGGCGGTTGAAAAGACACTCGAGGCCCTTCGCAGTGCCGCAGCCGAGGGCCGCAACATCATGCCGGTCTCGATTGATTGCGCGAAGAATGGCGTCACAACCGGAGAATGGGCGCAGACATTGCGCGAGGTCTTCGGCGAATACCGCGCACCGACCGGCGTTGACACCACGACCTGCGCTGACGAGCCCGCATTGGCGACCGTGAAGGCTGCCGTTGCGAGAGCGACCGCAAAAATGGGCCGTCCGCCGCGCTTTCTCATGGGAAAGCCGGGGCTGGATGGCCATTCCAACGGGGCCGAGCAGATCGCGGTGCGCGCCCGCGATGCAGGGATGGAGGTCAGCTATGGCGGCATCCGCCAGACACCGGCCGAAATCGTCGAGCAGGCACAGGAGACAAGGGCCGATGTGATCGGCCTCTCGATCCTTTCGGGCTCGCACTTGCCGCTGGTGCGCGATGTCACCCAGAGGCTCAGGCTGGCGGGCATGACCACGCCGGTCGTGGTCGGCGGCATCATCCCGCCCGATGACGAGAACGCGCTGCGCAACATGGGCGTGGCGGCGGTCTACACGCCCAAGGATTTCGAGCTGGACACAATCATCAGCGACGTGGCCGGGATTGCCGCGCGTGCAGAGGGCGCGCGTTAAGCCGCTCAACCGGAAAGCCTTTCCGGCCACTATCGCAATTCCTTTGCGGACATGCTTCAAATGAAAGGCGCGTGGCATCGACTGGTGTGGCCCGATGGTAATGAAGCAGCTCTGTGCCCTTTTGCTGGGGCTGGCGATGTCGGGCACGCCGAACGTCGCCATGGCAGCGGACGTGACGGCTGTCGATAGCCCGAACTGCAACCTGCGCCTGCAAGGGAACATCGAGGCAGGTGATGCGAAAAAGCTTGATGCCCTGCTGGGAGTAGAACGCGACCCATCAATCTACAACAACATCTGCCTCGACAGCGCCGATGGCAGTTTTGCCGAAGCTCTGGCCATCGTCGAGGTCATGGCAAAATATGAGCCTCTGGATCGCCATTCGGGAACCATTGTCGAGGCCGGCGCGCGCTGCATCGGCCCCTGCGCCATGGTGTTCATGGCCGGTCGCTATCACGCACATCATGGCGCAACCTTCCCATTGCGAAAACTGCATCCCGAAGGTGAGCTGGTTTTCCGTATCGTCAGTCCAAACACAGCCTTTGAACAGGACAAGCGGGCTGTGGCGGAAGCCTTTTCGACAGCTGTGCGTGATATTGCGCGGATGCTGCGGTTGAACACTGGGGCCCAGATGCTTGATGGCAGTGTCAAGGAACACAACAAGCGCTATCCTCGCGCACTGGTTGCTGATTTGCTGCGGCTTGCTGTTGGCCAGACGCTACCAGTTGATCGGGTAGATCAACTTTTCCGGTGGAACATCACGGCCGTTGGCCTGCCGCATCCCAGGACGATCACTGGAGAGATGCTGAAGCGCGTGTGCGAGGCCTATTCGGATGTTGACCGCGTCGGAACATACGGTGACTATGCCGTACCTAAACTGGTGAGTGCCATTCCTCCAGGTGCGCCCATCACGCGGATTGTGGTGCCACCTGCCAGCAGCGTGAAGCCAGATGACCGGGAGGCCTGCATCGTTGATGTGGTCCAACACCCCAAAGCGGGCCCGGTCATTAGTTTGTTACTTGTTGACAATCCGACACCTGCAAAAATTAAAAGCGAGGCGATGTCGCTCGAGCGCTCGCGCCAGTTCATGACCGAAGAGAATGGCGGTGATGGTGGTTTTCACGGCCTGATCGGGGAGGGGCTCTGGCTGCTTTATCCGAAAGAGACACGCATCCGCGATCTGCAGGGGTTGATGCGGCAATGAGTGTTGTCAGGCTGGCTTTGGCATGCATCTTTGGGCTTCTTGTGGCCTTGCCGACGTTTGCGGCGGAGGTTGCGCCCGGTGTCACGGGGCGCTGCGACATGACGATCAAGGGAATCTTGCGCGAAGGCGACGGCAAGGTATTTGCCACTCAGTTTACGAAGTTGGCTCTCAAGCCGCGCCTGACGCTTTGCCTCGACAGCGGCGGCGGAGATTATCTGGAGGCGCTGGACATCATCCGCATCATGGTCGAATCGGACACACCATTAGCCACTCGCATCGAGAAGGGTGGACGCTGCCTGTCTGCCTGCGCGCTCATTTTTCTTGCTGGCAACAAGGGCGAGGATGGTTTGCGCCCTGCTCGCACGATGGATGCAACGGCGCAGCTTGGGTTTCATGGACCTTATCTGCCGTCAGATGATGCGAGCTATGACCCTCGCCAAGCGCCTTTGGCTTATCAGGCTGGCGTCCAGGCCATTGGCGAATTGATGGCTTTGCCGGCGGGCACCGACTTGTTTCCTGAAACGCTCCTGGCCCAAGCGCTCGACAGTGAGCCTGGCGCGTTTCTGCTGATCGACACGGTTCGAAAAGCAAGTCGGTGGTCAATCAGCGTGGATGGGACAAAGATGCCCCTGCGGCTTGATCAACTGATGTTGCATCGCGCCTGTACGAATGATGACTTTCGGCAGTGGGATATGGATAGGCGCGAAGGCGTGTTTAAAGATGCAGAGCCAAGACCGGAACCACTGCGCTTTAAAGACGGCAAGGCTCGCGCAAAATTCGGCGGGTTTGGCGATGAAGAAGCCTATTTCTGCGTTGTTGACGCAGTTGAGTTCGCGCCGGGCAGGTATGCGATCGATCTTCAAACGGTAGAGGGCAGTGATACGCCAGCGCGCAATACACAGTCATTGCTCCGTGCAGCCCGCGCAGCAAAGGGCGGCATAACTGTCGGCAAGCCGATCTGGAGCATGTTCGAGCCCAGCACGCCGCTGCGCGACCTGGCCGCGCCATGACCGCTATTTCGGCGCGTTGATCTGCGGCGTCTGGACCGGACTGCAATCACATTTGCCGCATGGGCCCAGGAACTCGCAGGCGATCTGGTTCAGTGGCCTGAAAGACCCGAGCGACCCTTTCCGGGCTGTCTCCGGTCCCATATCCTGGTTTGCGGTCGGCCGCGTTGCGTCACGTTTCTGCGCGGCGCTGCCGTCTGGCATGACTGCCTGGGCCAGCACGGCGCTGGCTGTCGCGACAAGTGCCATGGCTGCCACGAGGCGGACCAACATTGTTTTGCCTGTTCCTGGTTTCGCACGTTCTCGGGTTCAGCTATTCCGGCAGGCAGCGCGGCTGCCAAGTCGCCGGGCGTGGATTATGGCCCGGGCGAAAGCCCGCGTCCAGCATGCGGCGGCGCGCACCCGCCGCATCGATGATGCAGGCAGCGCGCAATTTCCTTGGTTCCTTCGCGCCCGCCGGAACAAGCCGCGCATCGAGCGCCACCGTGAAACGGTCCGGCCCGTCAGGGGCCAAGACCGCATCGATGAACGCGCCCCAGGCCAGCTCCATGTCAGGCGCGGGCATGAACATCGTCTGGCGTGTCACTGACGCTTCGCCCGGTTTCAGCGGTTCGGGCTTCACGGTTGCCTTCTGGCAAAGCCACTCGGCGCATGTGCTGCCCGCCACGGAACTGCCGGTAATGTCCACGACATAGGTCCAGAGGTGCCGGTGGCTCTTGTCGCCAAGCGTCACCACGGCCTCCTCGCTCATTGCCCGCGCGCTGGAAGTCGCGGGGCTTCGGCTCGCATAGGAGACTGGCAGGGTGATCGTGAGGGGCGATCGCGTCCAAGCCGTCTCCTCAACCGACACGACAGGATTGACCGGCGGCTGTGCGCGCGGGCGGAAGATCACATAATCCGGCGCGACGAGGGCCATGTCATTGACCTTGCTCCCGAATTCGGTCGGCAGCAGCCCGGTGGCCAGGACCGCAAGCGACGCGGCCACCCCCATGCTTGCGGCCATGCAGGCCTTGCACACGCCACGGATGCGCGTGCCGGCCTGCAATATGGCGGACAGCTCTGTAGCTGTGTTGCCAACAGCCTTGAAGGCCAGCACGCTTGACAGATAGCTGCCCATCTCC
>JANMMX010000436.1:0-2577 GCA_031373605.1 Allobosea sp.
GCCAAGCCGCCCATCGTGCAGGTTCTGCCCGAAACCGCGCCCTTCAGTGACGAGCAGCGCTCTTGGCTGAACGGTTTCTTTGCCGGCATTCTGGCCATCGACAATGCAGGCGTGACGCCGCTTTCGGCCAGCCAGAACCAGGCCGTGATGGCGGATGCGCAGGATGATGCTGCGCCCTGGCATGACCCTTCAATGGAGCTGCCCGAGCGCATGGCGCTGGCTGAGGACAAGCCCGTTCGCCAGAAGCTCTTTGCCGCGATGGCGCAGCAGGATTGTGGCCAATGCGGCTATCTCTGCGACACCTATTCAGCCGCCATTGCCGAGGGCAAGGAAACACGCCTCAACCTCTGCGCGCCTGGTGGCAAGGACACGCTGCGCATGCTGAGGCAGCTGACGCAGCAGGAGGGTGCAACCCCAGCCGTTGTCAGCGATATGGCTGTCGCGCCCGCTGGCCCTGCAGGCCGCTCGCGCGAGAACCCGGCACAGGCGCGCTTTCTCAGCCGCCGCCTGCTCAACGGTGAAGGCTCCGAAAAGGAGACCTACCATGTCGAGTTCGATCTCGCAGAGGCCGGGCTGGATTATGTCGTGGGCGATGCGTTCGGCATCATCCCGGCCAATGATCCGCGTCTGGTCGACAGCATCATTGCGCTGATCGGCGCGCGCCCCGAAGCGCTTGTGAATGGCAAGACGCTGCGCGAGGCGCTGGTGTCCGATGTCGATCTGGGCCCCGCGCCCGATGGCCTGTTCCAGCTGATTTCCTACGTGACTGGTGGCGAGAAGCGGCTGAAAGCCAGGCAACTGGCCTCCGGTGAAAACCCGGATGGTGATCTCGACCGGCTCGATGTGCTGGGCACGCTGCACAAGTTCTCAGGCTTGCGCTTCTCGCCGGAGGCCTTCGTCGAGGCGCTGGAGCCGCTCCAGCCCCGGCTCTACTCGATCTCGTCATCGATCAAGGCCAATCCGGGCCGCGTCTCCCTGACCGTTGACACGGTGCGCTACAAGATCGGCCAGCGCGGACGCGTCGGTGTCGCCTCGACCTATCTGGCCGAGCGTGTCGCGCCGGGTGACAGCGTTGCGGTCTATGTCCAGCGCGCGCATGGTTTTGCTTTGCCGGAGGACGTGACCAAGCCCGTCATCATGGTTGGCCCCGGCACAGGCGTGGCACCGTTCCGCGCTTTTCTGCAGGAGCGGGCGGCAACGCGCGCGCCGGGCAAGAACTGGCTGTTCTTCGGCCACCAGCGCCGCGCGAGCGATTTCTACTATGAGGATGAGTTCAACGCGCTGAAGGATCAGGGCACGCTGACTTCGCTGACACTGGCGTGGTCGCGCGATGGCACCGAGAAAATCTATGTGCAGGACCGCATGCGCGAGCGCGGCGCCGAGCTCTGGGCATGGCTGGAGCAGGGCGCGCATTTCTATGTGTGCGGCGATGCCAAGCGCATGGCGAAAGATGTCGAGCGCGCCATGGTCGATGTTGTGGCAGCCCATGGCGGACACACGACAGACGAGGCCGTGGGCTATGTCGCAGCCCTGAAGAAGGCCGGGCGCTATCAGGCGGATGTCTACTGAGATGGCGTATCTGGCTCAAAGCGCGACGCCCCGCAAACCTGTCGAGACGCGTCCCGGACGGATGGCGCCGATGGCGCGGCTGCCGGTGTTCTTCGCGCTGAAGGGCAAGGCTGCCTTGCTTGTGGGTGGCTCTGCCGGGGCCGCGTGGAAGGCCGAACTGCTGGCCGCGACCGGCGCCGATCTGCTGGTCATTGCGGACGAGGTGTCTGACGAGATGCGTGCCGTGGTGGCTGATCCGCCAGCAGGCACCATCACGCTGGTCGAGCGCTGCTGGCAGGCCGATGATCTCGCGGGGATGTCCATCGCCATTGGCGACATCGAGAGCGAAGCCGAGGGCCTGGCCTTTGTCGCGGCAGCGCGCGCGGCTGGCGTGCCTGTCAATGTTATCGACAAGCCGCCACTGTGCGATTTTGCTTTTGGCTCTATCGTCAACCGTTCGCCGCTGGTGATCGCGATCTCGACCGATGGCGCGGCGCCTGTCTTCGGGCAGGCCATTCGCGCCAAGATCGAGGCAATGCTGCCGCAAGGCCTGGCAGGCTGGGCACAGGCCGCGCAGAAATGGCGGCCTTCCGTTCAGGCGCTCGGCCTCTCCTTCCAGCGTCGCCGCCGCTTTTGGGAACGCTTCACGCAGCGCGCCATGGCCCGTCCGCAAGAAGCGCCCTGCATGATCGAGCGCGAGGAGCTGCTGCTCGAAAGCGAGATGGAAAAGGCCAAGCCCGAGACCGGCCATGTCACGCTGGTGGGTGCCGGGCCGGGCGATCCTGAACTGCTGACGCTCAAGGCTGTGCGGGCGCTGCAGGCGGCTGACGTGGTGCTCTATGATGATCTCGTTTCGCGCGAGGTGCTGGAATTTGCCCGCCGCGAGGCACGCACCATGCTGGTGGGCAAGACAGGCCATGGCCCCGCCTGCCAGCAGCACGAGATCAACACGCTGATGATCTCGCTCGCCAGGCAAGGCCGCCGCGTTGTGCGGCTGAAGTCGGGTGATCCGATGGTGTTTGGGCGCGC
>JANMMX010000057.1:0-2326 GCA_031373605.1 Allobosea sp.
GCAAGCGGCAGCCCTTGCCGACGACATTGCCTACAATGCCCATGACATTGATGATGGCTTGCGCGCCGGGCTCTTCAGCATCGACGACATGCGCGCCGTGCCGTTTCTCGGCGGGTTGATCGACGAGATCGAGCGCCTCCACCCAGGCCTCGAGCGCAGCCGGCTGACCAACGAGGTGGTGCGCCGCGTCATCACGCGCTTTGTCGAGGATGTCATTGCGCAATCGACGCAGAACCTGGCCGCGCTCGCTCCGGCTGACAGCGCCGCCATTCGCCAGGCGGGCACCCCGATCATCGCGTTTTCCGCGCAAATGGCAGCCGCTGACCGTTCGATCAAGGCCTTCCTTTATCCCAACATGTATCGCCACGCCCGCGTCAGGATCATCCGCGAGGAGGCAGCGCAGGTGGTGCGGGACCTGTTTGCGCGCTTTTCAACCGATCCCGACGCCATGCCCGAAGAGTGGTCAGCTGATTTTGCCCAGCTGGATGACGCCCGCAGCGCCCGTCGCGTCAGCGATTATCTCGCGGGAATGACCGACCGCTACGCGCTCGACGAGCACCGGCGGCTGTTTGCGGTCACGCCAGAGTTGAAGTGAGCGATTCCCGGGGCCGTGCAGCGCAGCGAAACGGAACCCGGGACCCAGCGCAATGTTCTGCCGCACAAGCGGCGCGTGCTGTGACGCTTTTGAAGGTCAGGCCGCTTCACGAAGTGGTGTTGCGCTGGATCCCGGATCAGGTTCCGCTGCGCTGCACCTGTCCGGG
Source organism: Allobosea sp. (assembly GCA_031373605.1). Lineage (GTDB taxonomy): Bacteria > Pseudomonadota > Alphaproteobacteria > Rhizobiales > Beijerinckiaceae > Allobosea. Next base: position 762 of record JANMMX010000057.1, read on the forward strand.
AGTCGCAGGGGGTGGCCTCCCTCCCCCTTGCGGGGAGGGATTGAGGGTGGGGGTCGAGCGGTTGCGGCGACTGGTTGCTCATCCTGCCACCACCCCCATCCCTGACCCTTCCCCGCAAGGGGGAAGGGAAATGCGCTCGTCATCCTCGGGCTTGTCCCGAGGACCCATGTCTGCCTTGTTCTGGTAAAAGCAGGGTGGCGTTTGCGAAGGCAAGACGTGGGTGCTCGGGACAAGCCCGAGCATGACGCGGGATGGCTGCGAATTATGCCGACAGTCGAACTGCCAACGCTTTGGCCACGCCTTCCGGATCGGCGCGGATCACCTTCTGATAGGCGCGTGCTGGCGCATCGGGCGCGCTGCGGCCCTGTTCCCAGTCGCGCAGGGTGCCAAGCGGAATGTGAAAGCGGGTGGCGAAATCTTCCTGTGTCAGCCCAAAGGCGCGGCGCATGATCCGCACCTGCGGAACGCGCTGCATTCGTGACAAGTCATCATCGGTCAGCGGAAGCTCCGAAATCGCCTCGAGCTCAGTCTGCGTTTTCTTCACGCAATTCTACTCAATTGGCAGCCGTCTATCTATGCGGCGCTGGACGTATCTTCGTCTTGCGCACTCAATTGGAACATTGCATGCACGTGCCAAATCATCGACTGAAGAAAATGCATCAACTATGTTATCAGGAATTAAGAAATTATCAGCGAATAGATCAGCTTGGCATTCTGCACTTTCATCAGGACTCAGAAACCTAAAGCGTTGGCTAACATCATTCGAGAACGGCTGAGCATCTGAATTGTGCATTACAATATGACCTAATTCATGTGCCAGAATGAAATTTGAGTGAGGGTCTCCTAATTTTGCCAGCTCCCAAATTTCTTTTTCAACTAACAGATTGGTATGGACGGTCATTCGGTCGGCTGAATCTTTAAACTCCACGTAGGCAAGCAAGCCATCTTTTAGGTTTTCACAGATACTTATGGCAATTTGCTTCTTGTGGAGTTTCTTCGGCATTAGATATTCAAGGTAATTTGCAACTGAAATATATGTATTAAGTCCTCGGTCCGCAGAATTGCGCCACTCATGCGCAAATCCACGGACCACAGCTGATGATCGAGATCGAACCTTATTGTCGCGATGCATTTGAGGCACTTTGCAATCTAGTTCAGCTACACCCAGTCGTCCCGCCACAAGTGTCACACTTCAAGCACGTGCCATTCCGCACCAGCGTGAAGTTGCCGCATTCGCCGCATGAGTCCCCGACATAGCCTTTCATCAGGGCTTCAGCCCGCTTGTCCGATGTCGGGCGGGCGGTGGCAGCGGGCGCGGCAAAGCCGAGCTTGGCCATGTCAGCCTCGCCCACGGTCTCCGGCTCCACCTTCAGCGCGGTGGCGCCGGCGAAGGCGTAGAGCTGGCCGCTGGTGCCGCCGCCAGCCGTGGTTGGCAGCGCGCCACCGGTCGGCACCGAGACAAGGTTGGTGGCGCGGCCGCGCACGAAGCCCTTGGAGACGACCTGCTGCGAGGAGGTGACGGAGGTGTCGGCCTTGCCCTGGTTCTCGCCGCCGCCAATCACGTC
>JANMMX010000190.1:0-1794 GCA_031373605.1 Allobosea sp.
AGGCTGGAGCTGCTGCGCATAGCCAAGCTGGCCCGCATCCAGCCGCTCGCGCCAGATGGCCGCCTCGCGCCGGGCGCAACTCACCTCGGTGTCGCGGCGGTCCTGGCCCGTCGCTGCGCGGGCGCAGACGACAGCGACCGAGCCGACACAGGCCTGTGGGGTCGAAGGGCTTTCACGCAGGCAGTTGCCAATGCTGGCGCGGTCTTCCGCCGTGACGGGCGATGGTGCCTGTGCGTACGCAGCAAATGGCACTGCAACAGCCAGCAGGCAGAACGCGAGGATCGGGCGGCGCACATGTCTGTTCATTCGCCCATCATGTCCGATTGCAGCCAGCGATCAAGTGCGCAGTTGCCGCTGCCTTAACAGGCGCTCAGGTCACCGGCAGGATGAGTGCGGCTTTCGAGGCCGGCCTCGCGGCGATCAGCTCATACCAGCGCTGCACATGCGGGCGCGGCTCGCGCCGGATAGGCATGTTCAGCCAGCGGTGGATGGGCGGGCCCATGGCGATGTCGCCGACGCCAAACGCATCGCCGCCGAGATAGGTGTTGGCCGCCAGATGTGCGTCCAGCAGTGCCATGCGCAATTCCGTCTTCTCGCGCGAGACCTCGATGGCGGTCGCGTCGCGCTTGTCTTCCGGCGTGCGCACCAGCCCCATGAAGGCATTGGCCATGGCGGGATAAAAATCGCCCAGCTGCCAGTCCATCCAGCGGTCGCTGAGCGAACGCTTGCCCGCATCGGCATCCCACAGCGTTCCCTGGCCATATTGCGCTGCGAGGTAGCGCACGATGGCGTTCGATTCCCAGACGCAAAGCGCGCCATCTTCCAGCAGCGGCACAAGCCCGTTGGGGTTCTTGGCGTGATACTCCGGCGTGGTGTTCACGCCAAAGGCCGCACCCGCATCGATGCGCGTGAACGCCTGCCCCACCTCTCCTGCAGCCCAGACGACCTTCTGCACATTGATGGAATTCAGGCGACCATAGATGGTGAGCATGGGAGTGTCTTTCAGGGGTTAGCGGAGCTGGCGAATATCAATGTCTTGCGCTGCCTCCAGTTTCGACCAGTCCTGGTCGGTTGTGAAGACAGGCAATCCCCGGCTGCGCGCGAGTGCAAGGCAGGCCCGATCAGCAAAGGAAATGTTGTAGAAACGCGTTCCAACACGCAAAGCTGCAGCCTGCATAGCTTCAGTCTCACCGAAATTTGCAATTGCGATCCCGAGATTTGCCAGGTGCGAGCGTGCCTTATCCTGCGAAATGTCGCGGTCACTGCATTTGGCCAGAAACTCGGACAAAGTGACGCTTGAAATCACCGCTCCTGGGCCTGCACGGCGGAGAACATCAGCTCCGGGCTCTCCGAAGAGGCCAGCCAACAAAGCCGATGTGTCGATAACGTAGCGCGCGGCAGCTTCAGCCATGGCGTCGGAGCGTTTCTAGCTCGTCGTGATATTCCACAGTTTCACGCCACGCTTCGAGCCGCCGTTCCGCAATCAGCTCGTCCGAGGCCAGCACCTTGGGATTGCGATAAGGCGCAAAATCGGCCTGCGCGGCATCGAAAGCCGCATGATAGGCTGCCAGATCGGCGGGCGACACGGCAATTTCCAAGTCTTGAACCAGCATTTCCCGCACCTCCGCCTCCATGCTGCGGCCATTTTTGGCCGCGCGCACGCGCAGCGCGTCACGCACATGGTCGGGCAGGTTGCGAATGGTCAAGGTTGCCATGACAGCAATGCTAGCATTGACAGCGATGCTGTCAATCTCACTTCGTCTTGTTGAACAACTCCCGCCCGATCAGCATCCG
>JANMMX010000192.1:0-16104 GCA_031373605.1 Allobosea sp.
GGCCTGCTGGCCGTGCTCGGCCTGGCGTTCCTGCTTCAGGCCAGCCACAGCTGGCTGGCGCAGCACCTGACCCAGATCGAGGCCTCGCTTGTCGTGGCGGCCACGCTTTTGTCCATCGCAGGTATCCTGATGCTGGTTGGCGCCTCGGTCAGGAAACGCAGATCCGGCGCAACAAGCCTGACCTCGACGGCGGTCGCGATGGCCCCGTTCGCGGCAGGTCTCATCGGGCGCCGCAGCGGCGTCAGCGCGCTGATCCTGGCTGGCGTGGTGCTGCTGGGTGCTCTGGCCGGACGGCAGGCAGGTCAGCGCTGACAGACACGTCAACGCTGACGGGTAAATCATTGCTGCCGAGCTTGGCGACATCAGTGGCGCATTTTTAGTCAATAAAGAGTCCCGGCAGCAACGCCGGGGCTTTTTCACGTCCATGCGGCGGCAAAACGAGTTTCCGCCAAACTGTCTTTTGACATTCCGCTCCGTTCGTGGCCCGTTATAGCGGGGTCTATTGCTTGAGATGCGCTATCTTGCGCATCCACATAAGAGCGGGTGCCCGATTGAACCTTGTCAGCCAAACCGCAGCCCCTGGTCAGCATGCCGCTGGCAGCGAGGCCGTGGCGTTTGCCGCTGCGCAGCCTCGGCCACAACCGACCCGCACCATCAGTGTCGGCACGCTGCTGATGCTCTTCGTGTTGCTGATCGTGCTGCCGGCCTGGGGCTTTGCGGCCTATGTCGCAACGAAATATGCGCTGGCCGAGCGCAACTCGGTGGAGACGGCAGGCCGCTCGACAGCGCGCATGGTGGCGCAGGCCTTCGATTTCCGGCTGGTCAGCCTCGAAGCGGCGCTGAAGACGCTGTCCCTGTCGCTCCAGTTGAAATCCGTCGATCTCCAGGGGTTCTACGAGCAGGCGCAGGCGCTGGCCAGTGCGCAGCGCGTCACGGTGGCGCTGGTCGGGCGCGACGGACGCCAGATCTTCAACACCAGCGCGCCTTTTGGCACGACCCTGCCGCCCGCGCTCGCCGAGACCCGGACAGCTGAGGCAATGGCGGCGCAGCAGGTGCAGTATTCGCGGCTGTTCTGGGGCGAGGTCTCCAAGCGCTGGCTGATGAGCATCGCCCTGCCGGTCGTCGCGGATGGCGCAGCCGAGCAGGTGCTGGTCATCGCTGTCGATGCGCTGGCCATGTGGGGCGAGGTGCTCGCCAGCATCGACCTGCCGGAATCCTGGGCCATCGCTTTGCTGGACGAGGCCAACATCATTGCGGCGCGCCGTCCTGGTGCCGAAACCTTCATCGGCAAGACCGCGCGTCCGGAGGCTGTCGCGGTCATCAAGGAGGCGCAGAGCGGCTGGGGGCTCGGCTCCAGCATCGACGGGCGCCCTGTCTATGTGTTTTACAACCGGCTCAACCCCGCTCCCTGGAACGTCGTGGTTGCCGTGCCGGTCGCGGAAGTCGACGGCGCGGTTGAGGAGGCGGTCGGTCCCGTTGTCGCGTTCGGGCTGGCGCTGCTGCTGGCAACGATGCTGGCGGCCTGGCTTTTCGGGCGCCGCTTCACCAGCCAGCTTGTGGCCATTGCCGGGGCCGCCACGGCCTTTCGGGGCGGCAGCGACGCGCTGGAAACGGTGAAGCCGACACGCATCACCGAGCTGGCGGAACTCAAGACCACGCTGGACAGCGCCACAGCCCAGCGCACCCGCTATGAGGGCCAGCTCAAGAGCCTGATCGCCGACAAGGACCTGCTGATGCAGGAGATCCATCACCGCGTCAAAAACAGCCTGCAACTCGTGCGCGGCATTCTCTCGCTGCAGGCGCGCAGCGCCGAGCACCCGGAGGCCAAGGCCGCGCTGAGCGCTGCCGCAACGCGGATCGTGACCGTCGCGGATGTGCACCAGCACCTGTATCAGGGCCATTCCACCGCCGAAGTGCAGGTCAGGCGCTATCTCGAGGATCTGGCCAGCGATCTCGGCTCATCGATGCTGGACGGGCCGTCGTCGCGCCAGGTCAGCGTCGCGGCGCCCGATGTGGTCTGGCCGACGGAAAAGATCACCGCACTGGGGCTGATCGTCACGGAACTGACGACGAATGCGATCAAGTATGGCGATGGACGGGTTGCCGTCGCGCTGAAGATTGCCGTGGATCAATCCGCCGTCCTGAGCGTGGAGGACGAGGGGCCGGGCTTTCCGGAGGGGTTCGATCTCAGCCAGAGCACAGGGCTGGGCTCGCGGCTGATCTACAGCCTCGTGCGCGCCGATGAGGGCTCGGTCGAGATCGACCGCGCGCATCGCGGCGGCCGGGTTGTGGTCGCGCTTGATGCCCATTGGCGCGAGGCCCGCACCATCTGACTGTTGCCGTGATGTGATCGCGCAGAAACTGATCGTGCAGAAACTGATCGTCACGGTGCGGCGGCACAAGGCCGCGCGGGACAAATGGCAAACCCGCCATCACCGTGGTGATGGCGGGTCGCCTCGCTGCTGAAATGAGGGGCGTCGGTTCAGCAGGCGATCCGGACTGGCTCTCCATATTCGTCATAGCCACGGCACCAGCGGCCACGATAGCCGCGCTGGGGTGCTGTCGAGGCGCCGATCAGCGCGCCGCCAACGCCGCCAATGGCAGCACCTGCCAGCGCGCCACCGGCACGGCCTGTGGCAAGGCCACCGACAACTGCGCCTGTGCCGGCACCGATCAGGCCACCGCCGACGGCGCGATCCTCAACCGTGTTGCAGGCGGCCAGTGAGCCGGCCAGCAACACGCATGCGATGATTTTCTTCATGATCTTCTCCAGTGTGAAAGGTCAGCCGGCAGCTGTTGCTGCCGGCCTCGGGCAGCGCGCTCAGCTGCGCTTGGCTGCGTCCGTCGGCTTGTACTCGGGCGCATTTTTCAGGATGGCGCTGCTCAGATCGACGACGAGCCTTGGCTTGCCGGCATCATCGCGCGTCATCGTGAAGGAGCGGAAGCTGACAGCGACCTTGCGCTCGCCAACCCCCAGGAAGCCGCCGACGCCAACCACTGCGGCCAGCACGCGGCCGCTGCCATCGATCAGCAACTCGTCGATCTCGCCGATGCGCTCGTTGCCCTGGTTGAAGACGCTCTGGCCGATGGCCTCGCTGGCGCGCCAATGTGTCGGCACCCAGGCTTCGGTGAAGAAGAAATCCGAAACCGGGGCTGGTGCTGTCGCCGGCGCCGGCATGGCGGGGGATGTCGCCTGTGCCAGGACGGGTGAGGCCAGCCCGAAGGACAGGGCGGTGATGAGAAGGGCTGAACGGACTGACATGGTGCTTCCTCTTGTCGAAAGAACGGGATGGCACCGGAATGAGCCGGTGCCGCGCCAGCGCCTCTGAGCTGCCTGACCCGCTGCGAGACCGCGCCAGGGTGGCAGCGCAATCCGCATCGGGGCCAGGGCAGCGTGAGAGCTGACTTGCAGGGAACAACGCGGGCTTGCCACGCAGGTTCCGCTCAAGGCACAATTTAAAGCACCCGCGATCAGGGAACCTTTTGGTCCGTGGCGGGTTCATCATGCGTCAGCCGCAGGCTTGTTCAGCCTCGCGGGCGGCCATCATGCGCCGCGAATGTCAATCTGCGCCGCCAATTTCCGACGCTCACGCCCAGATCAGGATCAGACTCATGCACATCCGTTATGGTTACAGGATCGAACTTGTCTGCGCCCAGCCGATGCCGCTCATCAGCATGCTCGACCTCCACCCCTCGCGCCACAGCGACATCACCGAGCGCAGCGAGATGGCTGTCACCGGGCTGGCCAATGGCGAGGCCATCACTGCCATCAGCGAATATGAAGACAGTTTCGGCAATGTCTGCCGCCGGTTCACCGTGCCGGCCGGCGGCGCCATCCTGTCGGCGTCGGGCGTCGTGCATGATCCGGGCTTTCCCGATCCGCAGGATGCGCTCGCGGAGGCAGCCCTTCCCGAGCGCCTGCCCGATGACACGCTGATGTATCTGCTGGGCAGCCGCTATTGCGAGACCGACAAGCTGAGCAACCAGGCCTGGGCCATGTTCGGCAACATTCAGGGCGGCTGGGCCAGGGTTCAGGCCATCTGCGATTTCGTGCATGGCCATCTGCGCTTCGACTATGGCAATGCAAGGCCGACCCGCAGCGCAGCCGAAGCCTATGACGAGCGCAGCGGTGTCTGTCGCGACTATGCCCATCTGGCGCTGACCTTCTGCCGCTGCCTCAACATTCCGGCGCGCTACTGCACTGGCTATCTGGGCGACATCGGCGTGCCTGCAGACGTCAATCCCGGCGATTTCAGCGGCTGGTTCGAGGCCTATCTCGGCGGCCACTGGTGGACATTCGATGCCCGCCACAACAAGGCCCGCATCGGGCGCATCCTGATCGCGCGCGGGCGGGACGCGACCGACGTGCCGATGATCAACTCGTTCGGTGCCCACACGCTCCAGCGTTTCGAAGTCATCACCGACGAACTGGGCGGGGCGCGCTTCCCCGTCTCGTCAACCGCCAGACGCGACCATTGGGCGCTGAACACAACCTTGCGCGAGACGGGCGGGGTGGCGTGACGCCAGCAACGCATCGCAGATCAGGAGCCGGTCGAACGCCATGAGCGAACCTGACAGTCCGAGACAAAAAAGCGTGCTGCGGCGTTTCTTCTCCATCTCGCGCGGGTTCTGGCGCGGCGAGGGCGCCTGGCGCACCTGGCTGCTGATGGCCGTTGTGGTGGCATGCCTGCTGGCGCAGATCGCCACGCAGGTGGCGATGAACACCTGGAACCGGGTGTTCTTCGACGCGCTCGAGCGGCGCGATACGGATGCCGTCTGGACGACCTTTCTCTGGCTGCCTGCGCTGGTGGTTGCGATTGCGCTGGTGATCTCGGCGCTGCTGGTCTCGCGCATGATCTTTCAGGCGCGCTGGCGGGCCTGGCTCACGCGCCACATGGCGGGCTGGTGGATTGCCGACCAGCGCTATTACCGGCTGGGCTTCGTCGCGCCGGACCAGTCGGCGCCCGAGTTCCGCATTGCCGATGATGTGCGCCTCGCCGTCGAGCCGCTGGTCGAGTTCGCGCTCGGGCTGCTCAGCGCCGTCATCATGGCGGCGACTTTCGCGACCATCCTCTGGTATGTCGGCGGCAGCGCGCAGATCACGCTGGCCGGTCGCACCATCGAGATCCCTGCCTTCATGGCAGTGGCCGCTGTCATCTATGCGATCATTGCATCTGCTGTCGCCTATGTCGCGGGCCGCCCGCTGGTGGCGCGCGTCTCGGCCAAGAACGAGGCGGAAGCGCAATTTCGCGCCGAGATGACCCGCCTGCGCGAGAATGCCGAAAGCGTGGCGCTGATCCGTGGCGACAAGGACGAGCTGAGCTCGGTGCTGGCTGGCTATGGCACCGTCTTTGCCGCCTGGATGAAGGTGATCCGCCAGCAGGGCGTGATCGCGCTGGTGCTCAACAGCAACGGGGCGCTGTTCCCGCTGATCCCGCTCATTCTGGTGACGCCGAAATATCTCAGCGGCGATCTTTCGCTCGGCGCCGTCATGCAGCTGGTGGCTGCCTTCAGCGCCGTGCAGGGCGCGCTGATCTGGTTTGTCGACAACTTCGTCAAGCTGGCGGAATGGTATGCCTCGGCGGCACGCGTGATGGAGCTGGTGACGGCGCTGGAAGAGATCGATCTCGGCACCGTGATGGAGGACGAGACGACGATCACGCTCGGCACCAGCGATGATGGCGCCATCCATATCGAGCGCCTTTCGGTGGCCGACCGGGCAGGGCGCGTCGTCATCAACGATGCCTCCGTGCGCATCGCCATGGGCGAGAAAGTGATGCTGACCGGCGAGAGCGGCTCGGGCAAGAGCATCCTCATCCGCGCGCTGGCCGGGCTCTGGCCCTGGGGCTCGGGCTCGATCCGCGTGCCGAAGGGCCTGAAGATCGCCTTCGTGCCGCAACGCCCCTATCTGCCGCTCGGCACGCTGCGGCAGGCGCTGACCTATCCGGAGGCGAAAACCGTGGCGCAGGCCACGATGGAAAAGGCGATGCGCCGCTGCGGGCTGGGCTATCTCATCAAGCAGCTCGATGTCGAGGGCCGCTGGGACCAGACCCTGTCCGGCGGCGAGCGGCAGCGCGTCGCCTTCGCCCGGCTGCTGATCCAGAAGCCGCAGATCATCATCATGGACGAGGCGACCTCGGCGCTGGACGAGGAGAGCCAGTTCTCGCTGCTCAGCCTGCTGCATCAGGAGCTGGCGGCGGCCACCGTCATCAGCGTCGGCCACCGCACCGGCATCGAGGAGTTCCACGGCCGCCAGATCCTGCTGGAAAAGCATCAGGCCGGGGCGGAGCTGACCTTCAAGCGGCTGCCCAACACGCTGTGGCGGCTCTTGGGCAACCCGGCCGGCTATTGAGGCCGAGGCCTCGATCCACAAGGCCCGCTGGCTTGCAAAGCCTGCAGGAGCTTGCAGAGCCTGCGGGAGCTAGCAGGGCCTGCGGGAGCTTGCAGGCACGCATGCCGTTCTCCGGCACCATGGAACAGAATGCCTGCATTCGCGTTGTTCTCACAGGTTCAACACCCGGAGATCATCGCCATGACCGCAACCCACGTGAACAGCATCACCAGCCCCCTGATCCGGCTCGCCTCGGTCGGCGCCTGCCTGGCCGCCGTCATGTGCGTGCCGCTGCTTGTCGCGCGCGCCGAAGGCCGCGCCAGCATCCGGTGGGACGATGTCACCATCAGCCGGGCCGTCGCCAGCTCGGATGACCTGACACCCTCCAGGGCGACACCGGCGCAGGCCGCCCGCATGGAGCGCATCGAGAAGACAACACAGACCTGGAACCGCGCCTGGCTCGCCGCCACCCCGGATTGACCATTCGCCGCGCAGCCACATCTGCCCAAGCAAAAGCCGCCGCAAGGCGGCTTTTCTGCATGCCGGGCCTATGGCCCGGCCACGACCGGCAAGCGCAGCAGTTGAAACCGCACACTCAGGCGGTGAACGTCCAGTTCAGCACCTGGTCGCCCGCGGGCGGCTTCACATCGGCCCCGATCTGGGCGGCCAGTCCGGCGATGATCTTGGCCGGCGGCCCGCCCTTCAGCAGCTGGCCATCCGTGGTCACCACCAGCTGGATGCGCCCGTCGGGCAGCGCGTTCAGGCCCACCTGCATGACCTGCGCATTGTCTGCACCCAGGCCCGCGATCACGGCCTCGACCAGCCCCAGCCCGAGCGGGATGATGCGGTCCACCACCAGCCCGTGATCGACATTGATGTCGGTCTCGATCCACTGGCCGGGGCGGCGCAGGGAGCTGGTGAGGTTGCTCAGGATCTCGTCGCAGAAGGGCTGGATCGAGACAGGGCGCATCGTGCCATCCTGCAGCGCCAGCCGGTAGGCGATGGAGAGCACCTGCACCTTGGCCTCGGTCTCGGCCAGATAGATGCTGTTGACGCTGGTCTGCTGGCGGCGCGACAGCGCCAGATAGCTCTGGATGACCTGCAGGCTGTTTTTCACACGGTGGTTCAGCTCGCGCATCAGGTAGTGGTTGGAATCCAGCGTGTGGCGCAAGGCCGCCTCGCGCTGGTCAGCTTCCGCCACCATGGTGTTGAAGGCCTCGGCCACCTGCCGGATGTCCTGCGGCATGGATTCGTCCACGGGCGCCTTGTATTCCGGGTTGGTCTGGCGCATGCGCGCTGCCAGCTCGATGCCCTTGATCCAGCGCACGATGTCAGTCTGGATCGCCCACGCATAGGTGGCGAACAGCAGGCCAAGCGTCAGCAGCGGCGTGATGCACAGCACCAGAAACTGCGTGAAGGCGGCGCGCGCCGCCTCGTTGGTGAAGCGCGCCAGCACATAGAGGTCGGGCTCGGCCACGATCTGGCTGGCATAGCCGAAGACGCCGCCATCTCGCGCCTTGTCGCGCCAGCGGGACACGTCGTCTGCCACCACCGGGCTCTGGGGCAGCCACTGGGTCTGTGCCTCGCTGGTGCCGCGCGCCACAACCACCTGGCCGTTGCGGTGCATCAGCGCGATGATGCTGCTGCTGTCCGCCGCGCCGACATCGAAGGCAAGGTCGAGCAGCGCAGGATCGACCAGCAGCGTCGCTTCCCAGCCCTGCGCTTCCAGCGTGCCTGCGGCTGATGCCCCATTTTCCGGCTCACCGCTGCGCACATGGATGACGAGATGCAACTGCCCGTTGATGGTCGTTGCATCATAGCGGGCGCGGCCGAGATCCGCTCCCAGCCATGGCCTGACAGGCGGTGTGGCAGACTGGGTGGCCGCGATCTGTGCCACTGTTGATGCGTCGATCTGTGGCAGGCGGCTGGCAAAACAGGCGCGGCCATCTGCGAGACGGACTTTGAGCGCCTGAAACCCATTGATGCTGCGCAGGATGCCATCAGCTGCTGCGCTGCACCCTTCGTTTGAGTTTGGGCTGGACTGCAGAGTGACAGCCGTTGTCACCAGCGTGCGCAAGGCACCGCGATACCAGATGCGCGTGCGCGCCGCATAGTTCGAGGCTGTCTGGATCTGGGCGGCTTCCAGCCCGGCAATCACCGAGCGATAGGTGGTCGAAGCCAGGATGACGCTGAGCAGGCCGATGGGCACGACCACGCAGGTCATCAGAACCAGCAGGCGGGCCCGCACGCTGCGAAACAGCAGGAACCTCATGATGTCATCAGCGCCTTGTGTCCGCCCGGCTGATAGACCGCCAGCGAGGTCCGGTCCGGCCCGATATCCTCGGCGGAATTGATGCCGAGCAATTCGGCAAGCTTGATCCGCGCCCGGTTGACACGGCTCTTGATCGTGCCGACCGCGACACCGCAGATCACGGCTGTCTCCTCATAGGACAGGCCGGTGGCCCCCACCATGATGAGCACCTCGCGCTGCTCCTCCGGCAGCTTGGCGAGCGCAATCCGGAAATCGGCAAGATCGATCGCGCTTTCCTGCCCACCCGAGACGGCGACCTTGTTCGAATAGATGCCATCGGTGTCCTGCACCTCGCGTCCGCGCTTGCGATAGAGCGAATAGTAGGTGTTGCGCAGGATGGTGAACAGCCAGGCGCGGATGTTGGTGCCGGCGGTGAAGCTGTCGGCATGGCCCCAGGCTTTCAGCAACGTGTCCTGCACCAGATCATCGGCCTGCTGCATCGAGCCGGAGAGCGAGGCCGCGAAGGCGCGCAGGCTCGGGATTTCCGCCACCAGCTTTTCCCTGAAATCGAGCGAGGCCCGGTTGCCGGATGCGATGTGTTTGTCGCTCATGACGTCTCACCATCATCGCGCTTCTCCTTGGCCTCCAGCTCCGCCAGCAGCACAAGGAACCGGTCCGGCACAGGCGCGCCGACAAGGTCATCATAATGGGCCTTCAGCGCGCGGCCGATGGCGTCCTGCACCTTGGCGTTGATCTCGCCGGGAGGAGCGCCGCTGTTCTGGCCGGTGCTGTTGGAGACTGGTGGCATCGCGTCGTCATCCTCAGGTGTTGTCGTCATCGCGTGCGCCCCTCGTCTTCACGTCCGTCTGCTGCTGCAGCCTGTCCTTATGCCATGATCCGGCCCGGACGCCTGGGTGCATTCGAACCTAAAACACCTGAAAAGCGCTTTGGTTCCATGAAAAGAAAAAAATAAAAACCTTGCCAAAACAGGCAGCAAGGCGATGCTTGAGACTGCCAAATTTGAGGATGAACCATGTCGATTGCCAGAGAAATTGCGTCGCTTCTGCCCTATTTGCGGCGCTTTTCGCGCGCCCTCAGCGGCAGCCAGAGCGGCGGGGATGCCTATGTGCTGGCCACGCTCGAGGCGCTGGTCGAGGACCCGACGATCTATGACAAGGCGCTGCCGGGCCGCGTCGCGCTCTACAAGATTTTCCTGGCGCTCTGGTCTTCCGCCAATGGCTCGCAGCGCAGCCAGGCGAGCGCGCCGGGGCGCGGCGCTGTCGAGACCAATCTCGATGCGCTGACGCCTCTGCCGCGGCAGGCCTTCCTGCTGCGCACGGTCGAGGGGTTCGATCTGTCCGAGGTGGCCGCGATCCTGGCCAAGACCCCGCAGGAGGTGGCCGTTCTGGTGGAGCAGGCCGGCCGCGAGATTGCCGAGCAGGTGGCGACCAGCGTCCTCATCATCGAGGACGAGCCGATCATAGCGCTCGACATCGAGGCCATGGTGCAGGATCTCGGCCATGAGGTGACCGGCATTGCCCGCACCCACAAGGAAGCGATCGCGCTGGTCAAGGCCAGGCGGCCCGGCCTCGTGCTGGCCGATATCCAGCTGGCCGATGGCAGCTCCGGCCTCGACGCCGTCAACGAGATCCTGACCGGCATCGACATCCCGGTGATCTTCATCACCGCCTATCCCGAGCGGCTCCTGACCGGCGACAAGCCGGAGCCCGCCTTCCTCATCACCAAGCCTTTCCAGCCGGAAGCGGTGAAAGCCGCCATCAGCCAGGCGCTGTTCTTCGACCGCAGGGCCGGCCTGAAGGTGGCGTGAAAGCCGGGTGCCCGATCCATCTGCCGGTCCGATCCGGCAGATGCGAAGTGCATCTGCGCATCGCAACCTGACGCGTGACCCAGACAGCAAAACCCCGCCCGTCCCTTGAACAGGACGGGCGGGGTTCTTGTTGGTCAGGCCTGGATTGCAAGGCCTGGATTGCAAGGCTTGGATTCTCAGCCTCGACTGCTCAGCGGAACAGCGCCAGCAGGATGATGATCGGGATCGGGATGCCAAGCATCCAGAGAAGAATTCCGCGTCCCATGATAGGCCTCCTTACCAGTTGGTCAGATGTGAGAGATCGGTGTTTTCGTCACGGTGTTTGCCGCCGAGGCCAGCACCCCACCAGGCGCCCGCTGCAGCCACGGCCAGCGAGGCAGCGGTCAGGAAGGCCAGAAGGATGCCAAGCCGCCGCGCGCTTTCTGCTGCGGCCCGGGTCCGGTCCACAGCGATCTTCGCCTGGGCCGAGAAGGCATCGATGCGCTGCTCGACTTCGGCGGGAGCGATCCCGGCGCGGGCAGCGACCGTGCGTGTCAGGTAGGCACGATCGGCTTGCGTCAGCTGCCCGTCAGCTGCAGCCCGCACAAGGATGCGCCCGATCTGCTGGCGTGTGGCCTCGTCCATGACCGCGCCCTGGCTGTCGCTGCGCGTGATCGTGTCGACGGCATAATCGGCGCTGTTGGCAGCGATGCCGGACACAGCCGACACAGCCGAGCCTGCGAACTGCGCGCCGGTTCTTGCAGCACCGGCCAGGCTCATCGCCGCGATGATGACGCCGACCAGCGCCGACAGCGCCCAGACAACAAGGCCATGCGCGCCATCCCTGATGCTCACCTCATGCGGCGTCGCATCCCCGGCGCGACGGCGCAGGCGCCCCGTCACGTAGGCGCCCGCGACAAGGCTGGAGACCGCGACCCAGATGACCCAGAGGCCGATGGCAATGGCAATCGCGACTCCGGAAAATCCCTGCCCCTTGAACGGTGAGGCCATGGAGAGGCCGATGGCCGAGCCGAAGCCCGTCATCACGACGGTGATGGATGTGGCGATGACGGTGCCGGCAAGGATGGCACCCCAATCGACGTAAGACCGATCATGCTGGAGGGCATGGTCGGATGCGGTTGCTGCAATCGGGTTCATGGTCCTGACCTCAGCGCAAACCGAGGAAAGACAGGATCGCCAGAACGATCACGACCAGGCCGACAAGATAGACAATTCCATTCATGACAATCTCCATGTGTTGGCCATCCAGGACAGGCCTGCAATTCAGAACGAACGACCGGAACGAAAGTTCCGGCGGTGTGGCCTGCGGTGCCGGGAACCTGACACTGCGCGGGGCGCGGGTCGGGTTCCCCAACCAGCCTGAACGGAATGCTGCATCGGTCGAAAGCGGTTGGCGGCGCTCAGACCAGAAGCTTGTCGATCGTGATCGGCAGCGAGCGGATGCGCTTGCCGGTGGCGTGATGGACCGCATTGGCGATGGCCGCAGCCGTGCCGACAATGCCGATCTCGCCCAGGCCTTTCACGCCGATGGGGCTGACCTTCTCGTCGCTCTCGTCGACGAAGATCACGTCGATCTCGCCAATATCCGCGTTCACGGGCAGATGATATTCGGCGAGGCTGCGGTTCATGATCCGCCCCAATCCGTGATCGGTCATTGCCTCCTCGTGCAGCGCCATGCCCACGCCCCAGACCACGCCGCCGGTGATCTGGCTGCGGGCGGTCTTCGGGTTGAGAATGCGCCCTGCCGCGACCGCGTTGACAATCCGCGAGACGCGAATGACGCCAAGCGCCTCGTCAACGCGCACTTCAACGAAGACGGCAGAATGGGCGAAAGAGGCATAGCGCAGATATTTCAGCAGGCTCGGCTTCACCGTCTCTTCCGCCATGATCGCGGGCGCGCCGCTGGCCTCGACCAGTTGCGCCAGCGAGAGCGACACTTACGGTGCCGTCTTGTGCAGCAGCTGGCCACCGACAAAGGCCACGTCGTCCGCGCTGGCTTTGGCAAAGGGGCTGTCCGGCATCTTGCCAGCAGCCGCGAGAAGCTTTTCGCGCAACGTGGTGCAGGCCGCCATCACCGCGCTGCCAGCAGACGCAGCCGTCCAGGAGCCGCCCTGCACGGGAGCGGCCGGAAGCGAGGTGTCACCCAGCCTGACGGTGACATCCGCCATCTGCAGCCCGAGCGCATCGGCGCCAATCTGCGCAAGGATGGTATAGGTGCCGGTCCCGATATCGGAGGTCGCGCAGGAAATCTCGAGCTTGCCAGCCGCGTTCAGGCTGGCGCTGGCGGATGTCTTGAACATGTAGGCTTCCCAGATGCCGCTGGCCATGCCCCAGCCGATCAGCTCGGAGCCCTCGCGCATGGAGCCGGGCACAGGGTTGCGGCGGCTCCAGCCGAAGCGCTCGGCGCCTTGCGCATAGCAGGCGCGCAGCTCCTTGGAGGTCAGCGTCTTGCCGGTGTTCTGGTCGTCCTCGACATGGTTCCTCAGGCGCAGCTCCACCGGGTCGAGATTGGCGGCAATCGCCAGCTCGTCCATGGCGCTTTCGAGCGCGAACATGCCAAGCGGCGCACCTGGTGCGCGCATGTCGCCCGGCGTGTAGATGTCGAGCTTGGCCAGATCCTGCTGGAAGGAGGCATTCTCCACCTTGTAGAGCAGGCCCGACCAGCTCACGACGACCTCCTGATGGTCCTCGAATTGCGAGGTGGCCGCGACCGCGTGATGGCGCACCGAGGTCAGACGCCCGTCGAGATCAGCGCCCAGCGAGAGCATGTTGATCGTTTCGGGCCGGTGCACATGGCTGAACATCTGCGCGCGCGTCAGCTCGACGCGGACAGAGCGCTTCAGCTGCAAGCTGGCCATGACCGCCAGAAACAACTGGTGCTGTGGCCGCAGGCCGGAGCCGAACCCGCCACCGACGAAGGGCGACACGACACGCACCGCCTTCGTCGACAGGCCGAAGACGCTGGTGACATAGGCCTGGCTGTTGAGCACGCCTTGCGTCTTGTCATGGATCGTCAGCGTCTCGTCTCCATGCCAGACAACCGTCGTGGCATGAGGCTCCATCGGATTGTGATACTCGGCTGCGATGGCATATTCCTGGGCGACGCGCAGCGGCGCCTCGCTGAAAGCCTGGGCAGCATCGCCACGGTCAGAAGGCGGCGCCATGCCGAAGCGCTTGCTTGGCGGCTCATAGCTCTGGGGCCGGGCGGCCTCCAGATTTGTCTGGTGCGGCACAGCCTCATAATGGATGGCGATGAGCGAGGCGGCATGCCGGGCAATGTCGAAATGGGTCGCCACCACCAGCGCAATCGGTTGGCCGCTATAGTGGATGGCCTCGTCATAAAGCGGGCGGAACGGCTTGCCGGGAGGGCCCACCTGGTCCTGATAACTGGAGCTGAACCAGGCCGTGCGCGGCCGGTTCTCATGGGTGAAAATGTCGAGCACACCGGGGACGGCACGCGCGGTGTCCAGATCGATCCGGCTGATCTTGCCCTTGGCGATGCTGCTGTTGACGATGTAGCCATGCGCCAGATCGGGCAAGGCGAATTCGGCTGCATAGGTCGCCGCGCCTGTCACTTTGGCGGGCCCGTCAATGCGGTTGCGCGGTGCGCCGACATGGAGGTCATTGGTGAGCATGGGGCGGCCCTTTTTCAAGCGATGCGCTTGTCGATGGAGGATTGCGGTGTGCCCGCTGCGGCCTGCGCCAGCGCGCGGATGATGGCGCGGCGCGCCAGCTCGATCTTGAAGGCGTTGTGCGTGCGCCCTTGCGCCCCTGCGAGCAGCGCATCGGCAGCGCGCGCAAAGCTGCTTTCCTGCGCGGGCTGGCCCACCAGCAGCGCCTCCGCCTCCTCCAGCCGCCAGGGCTTGTGCGCCACCCCGCCCAGGGCCAGACGCGCCTGCCGGATGACGCCGCCATCCAGTTCGAGCCCAGCCGCGACCGACACGAGCGCAAAGGCATAGGACAGCCGGTCACGCAGCTTGAGATAGCTGAAATGCGCGGCGAAGACCTGCGCTTCAGCGGGCAGCTCGATGCCGGTCACCATCTCGTCTTGCGCCAATGTCGTGTCGCGCTCGGGCGCATCGCCCGGCAGCCGGTGATAATCGGCCATGACGATGGCGCGCGCGCCGTCGCGGCCCTGCACATGCACAACGGCACCCAGGGCCGCCAGCGCCACGCACATGTCGGAAGGGTGGGTCGCGATGCAGTGGGCGCTGGTGCCGAGGATGGCGTGGATGCGGTTGCGGCCATCGATGGCCGGACAGCCCGTGCCGGGCGCGCGCTTGTTGCAGGGCGTCGCCGTGTCGTAGAAATAATAGCAGCGCGTGCGCTGGTTCAGGTTGCCGCCTGTTGTGGCGGCATTGCGCAATTGTGGCGTGGCCCCGGCGAGAATGGCAGCAGCCAGCAGCGGATAACGCGCCACCACGCGCGGCTCTTGCGCAAGCGTCGCATTGGTGACCAATGCGCCGATGGCGAGGCCGCCAGCATCCGTGTCAACAATATCCGCGATGGCCGCAATCCGCGTGATGTCGACAAGTCTGGCCGGCGTCTCGACATTGGACTTGATGAGATCGATCAGGTTGGACCCGCCGGCAATCACGCGGGCACCTGCGCCAGCCGAAAGGGTCGCAACAGCTGCATCAACGCTGACAACGCGCTCGTAGGAAAAACGGTTCACGGTGCAACCCCCTGCGCTGCCACTTCGACAATGGCATCGACGATGTTGGGATAGGCGCCGCAGCGACAGATATTGCCGCTCATGAACTCGCGAATTTCGGCGCGCGAACCAGCATGGCCCTCAGCCAGCAAAGCCACGCCGGAGCAGATCTGGCCCGATGTGCAATAGCCGCACTGGAAGGCATCATGATCGATGAAGGCCTGCTGCAGCGGATGCAGGCGGCCGTCCTGCGCCAGACCTTCAATGGTGGTGATGTCGCGGCCCTCCTGCATGACTGCAAGCTGCAGGCAGGCATTCAGCCGCTGCCCATCGATCAGCACAGTGCAGGCACCGCACTGGCCATGGTCGCAGCCCTTCTTGGTGCCCGTGAGCGCCAGATCAAGCCGCAGCAGATCCAGCAGGATCGTCCAGGGCTCGACCATGAGCGTCCGGCTTGTGCCATTCAGCACGAAGGTCACTTCTGTGAGGCTGTGGGGAGGGTGCATCGCGGGTTTGCTCCGGGGTTTCTGCATCATGGGTCCACGCACGGCAGCTCAACGCACGGCAGGTCCACGCATCGCGGGCCTGTGCGTCGGGGTGGTTCCTTGAAACGCCGTGCACCCCGGCGATGGTCTGCCGGAGTGCAAGGCATCTGTCTGTGTCAGAGCATGCCGACGGGCGGCTGACGGGTGGGGCCGCCATCATTGGCGGAGTACGGCCCGCGCTTCTCGTCGAAGCCGCTCCAGCCTTCGCCCTCATAAGCCGAGCGGCGGTCCGAGACGGCGACGGAGGCGTGACGGTCGAGCACGCTTTCGGCCAGGGCGCGGTGGGCATCATCGTTCTTGACCAGAACGATGGAGCCGCCGCGACGCATGGACTCGGCATAGACATGGGCATCACGCTCATCAACGCCGACATCGGTGAGGGCGCCGACAATGCCGCCAGTGGCAGCACCGGTCACGGCGCCAGCGAGCATGCCGGTCAGCGTGGCAGCCGCCCAGCCCGCCGCGACAATCGGGCCAACGCCCGGGATCGCCATG
>JANMMX010000199.1:0-3424 GCA_031373605.1 Allobosea sp.
TTCTTCGTCAATGACCAGAAGGGCTCGTTCTTCGATTTTTCCTCCGGCAAGAATGGCGACATCTTCAAATTCGTCATGGAGACCGAAGGCCTGTCTTTCCCCGAAGCTGTCGAGCGGCTGGCGGCGGAGGCGGGCGTGGCCTTGCCGGTGTTCTCGGCTGAGGCGGAGGAGCGCGAGGAGCGGCGCAAGGGCCTGCACGAGGTCATGGAGCTGGCCGCTGATTTCTTCGAGGCGCAGCTCAGGGCCGAGCGTGGTGGCCCGGCGCGGCGCTATCTGGCCGGGCGCGGGCTGGAAGGCGAGGCGCGCCAGCGCTTCCGCATCGGCTATGCGCCCAATGAGCGCTTTGCCCTGCGCGACCATCTGGCGGGCAAGGGCGTCAAAGCCGAAGACATGGCCGAGACGGGCATGCTGATCGCTGGCGAGGACATTGCCGTGCCCTATGACAGGTTCCGCGACCGGGTGATGTTCCCGATCTGTGACACCAAAGGCCGCGTCATCGCTTTTGGCGGGCGGGCGATGAGCGCAGATCAACCGGCGAAATATCTCAACTCGCCGGAAACGCCGCTGTTCCACAAGGGCCGCATGCTGTTCAACCACCACAATGCCCGCAAGGCGGCGCATGAGGCGGGGCAGGTGATTGCGGTGGAAGGCTATGTCGACGTCATCGCCATGACATTGGCAGGCTTTGCCGAGACAGTGGCGCCGCTCGGCACCGCCATGACCGAGGACCAGCTGACGCACCTCTGGCGGATGGCGGATGAGCCGATCATTTGTCTTGATGGCGACAAGGCCGGGCGCAAGGCGGCCTATCGCGCCATTGATCTGGCTCTGCCGGTGCTGGAGCCGGGGAAATCCCTGCGCTTTGCCGCCCTGCCCGAGGGGCAGGACCCTGACGATCTGGCGCGCTCTGGTGGCAAGACGGCTGTCGCTGAAGTTCTCGCCAGCGCCCGCCCGCTGGTGGACATGCTCTGGCAGCGCGAGGTCGAGGCCGGCCCGCTCGATACGCCCGAGCGCAGGGCAGCTCTTGAGAGAAGATTGAAGGATGCGCTTGCGGTCATCAAGGATGAGCCAACGCGCCGCCATTATCGCCAGGAGATCGACCAGCGGCTGACGCAGGCTTTTGCGCCGCGACAGCAGGCTGGCCGTGGCGGCCAGAATGGCATGCGTGCGGGCCAGCCGGGCCAGCGGCGGGCCGGGGCTTTCGGGCAGGGCTACGCGCCCGGCGGCTTCCGTGGGCAGCGCCAGCCTTCCATGCGTGATCCCGTGATCCCCAGTGCCGGCTTTGCGCATTCGCGGCTGATGCTGCGTTCGGCTTCGTTTCAGGGGCGGGAGAGCCCGCGTGAGGCATTCATCCTGCTGGCGCTCGCGGCGCATTCATCGCTGCTGCATGAATTTGCCGACGAGCTGGCCGAGTTGCCGCTGATTGGCCAGCCGGCCGAGCGGGCGCGGCAAGCCATTCTCGATGCGTTGACCGAGACCGGATTCGACGCGGAGCGATTCGGCCAGCGCCGTGCCCAGCCTGCGATGCAGCAGGCTTTCGCGGCGCTGGAGGCTGTCCTGAGCCCCGGCGATGGCCAGCATCTGGCGCCTGAAGCCGACCCGCATGCGGTTTCCGGTGCGATTCGTCAGGCCTTCTCCTTGCATCAGCGGGCTTACACGTTACATAGCGAGCTGAAGGCAGCAGAACGTGCGCTGGCTGAAGACGCGACAGAGGCGAATTTCGCCTGGATCAAGGACGTGAAGGCCCGCCTCGAACATGTCGGGGACATCAAGGCCAACATCGACGATTGACGGGTGTTTCGTGTGTTTCAGCGGGTGCAGAATTCTTTCTGCCTCTTGAGATGGTTTACGGTTCGTTAGCTGCTTATCGGCTCCATCTGACTTGAGGGAATCACACGGGGTGTCGCGAGCTGGTCCTTCAGCCGCGCTGCCCTTTTCTGCGTCTCGCCACGCCCTATCTGGGCTGGGAGGCCAAAGTTGAATGGAGCGCTGCCAGATGGCGACAAAGGCGATCGAGCGGGACAAGGCCGAGAACACCGGCAAAGATGGCGCGCCGCAGGCGGACGGGCCTTTGCTGGACCTGACCGATCAGGCCGTCAAACGCATGATAAAGCTCGCCAAGAAACGCGGCTATGTCACCTATGATGAGCTGAACGAGGTTCTGCCTTCGGAAGAGTTCTCATCGGAACAGATCGAGGATGTGCTGGGCCAGCTGAGCGAGCAGGGCATCACCGTCGTCGACAATGAAGACCCGGAAGCCTCCGGCGAGGAGCGTGAGGGCGCCAAGGCGGCAGCCTCTGCCAACAGCTCCGGCGATGACGAGGAAGAGGGCGAGAATGCTGTCGACCAGCCGCGCTCGACACTGCCGACCGAGGTCAAGCGCAATCTCGAGCCGACCGAGCGTACTGACGATCCCGTGCGCATGTATCTGCGCGAGATGGGCTCGGTCGAGCTTCTGTCGCGCGAGGGCGAAATCGCGATTGCCAAGCGCATCGAGGCTGGCCGCGAGGCGATGATCGCAGGTCTATGCGAAAGCCCGCTGACCTTCCAGGCCATCATCATCTGGCGCGATGAACTCGTGGAGGGCAAGGTTCTCCTGCGCGACATCATCGATCTGGAAGCGACTTATGCCGGGCCGGAAGCCAAGGCCCCGCCCAAGGTCGATTCGCCCGATGATCTGCCCGGTGTGCTCGCTGGTGCGCCGGCGCCCGTCATCAAGCCTGTGGGCGAGGATGGCGAGGAGGTCCCGGCCGCCGATCTGCCGAGCGATCTCGATGATGACGACATGGAAAACAACGTGTCGCTCTCGGCCATGGAAGCCGAGCTGAAGCCGCGCGTGCTTGAGACGTTCGACTCCATCGCCGACAACTACAAGAAGCTGCGCCGCCTGCAGGACCAGAATGTCGAGGGCAAGCTCAACAACGAGAAGCTCTCGCCGGCGCAGGAGCGCAAATACAAGAAGCTGAAGGAAGAGATCGTTGCGGCGGTGAAATCACTGTCGCTGAACAACAACCGCATCGAGGCGCTGGTCGAGCAGCTTTACGACATCAACAAGCGCCTTATCAGCCAGGAAACGCGCCTGCTGCGTCTGGCCGAAAGCTATGGCGTGGGCCGCGAGGATTTCCTCAAGCAGCATGTTGGCGGCGAGCTTGATCCCAAATGGCTGTTGCGCGTCTCCAAGCTGGGCGGCAAGGGCTGGAAGGACTTTGTTGCTTCCGAAAAGGACCGGATCAAGGATCTGCGCGAGGACATCCATTTGCTCGCCTCCGAGACCGGGCTGGAAATCCAGGAATTCCGCAAGATCGTGCTGATGGTCCAGAAGGGCGAGCGCGAGGCCCGGCAGGCGAAGAAGGAAATGATCGAGGCCAACCTGCGCCTCGTGATCTCGATTGCCAAGAAATACACCAATCGCGGCCTGCAGTTC
>JANMMX010000243.1:0-4389 GCA_031373605.1 Allobosea sp.
GGGCCCAGCACAGCCGTGATGTTGCGGCGGCTGGCACCCAGCTGTTCCATCGCCACCAGTGTCGCCTCGAAAATCCCCGTGAAGGCGCCCTTCCAGCCCGAATGAGCCGCGCCCACAACGCGCGCCTGTGCATCGGCAAAGAGCAGTGGGCCGCAATCGGCTGTCGAGATGCCGAGCGCCATGCCTGAAGTGCGGCTGACCATGGCGTCCGCCTTGGGCCGATCAATCGGCCAGGGGCCGGTGACAACAGCCACATCCGGTGAGTGCACCTGCCAGACGCTGACGAGATTGGCAGGCGTCACACCGAGCGTCGCGGCCATGCGTGACCTGTTCTCCGCAATGGCGTCGGCTTCATCGTTCGAGCCCAGTCCGCCATTCAGCGAGGCATAGATGCCCTGGGACACGCCGCCTTCACGCGTGAAAAAGGCATGGGAAATGCCAGGCAGCGCTGCGAGATCCGGCGAGGTGACGGGCGAGAGGGCTGTGAATGGCAAGCTCATGAATCCTCCGGCAGATTGGCAGGCAGATGAACGGCATCAAACCCCGGCAAGAGGGGCAGTTTCGGATCGGCGACTGCCAGCACCTTGAACAGATCGCCCATGCCGTCAGGCCCCGGCCCGGTCAGGCGCGTGATGGCGCTGGCCAGGGCCTCGGCCTGTTCGATGCCCGCCTTGCGGCTGAGCGCAATCGCGCGCTCGGCCAGCCCGAGCGAGGCGAGAAAGGCCGCTTGCGTCACAGCGCCATGGGTGGCCGCGCCTGCGCAATGGGCTGCGCCCGCCATGCGTGCAAAATCGACATGGACAGTCAGGTCGTCCTGCCCCGGCGCGTCCAGCACCGGGCTGAACTCGTGCTTGCGCATCGCTTGCAAAGTGTCGCCGAAGCCGCCTTGGATCGAGCCGTAGTCGATGAAAAGGGCTGCCCCGCCAAGCTCCGTCACATGGCGACTGATGCTGGCAACCAGCGCCAGTGCTTCTGCCGGGTGCTCAAGCAATGTGCCCTCAGGCGCTTCACCCGAGATGCCGCGTGCCGGCTCGGCATTCATGCCAAAGGCGAGGTCGCTCCCCGCCGCGTCCAGCCCCACCAGCCGCTCGTGCCATTGGCCTGACTGATGGACGAACTGGCGCAGCGGCAGCGCATCGAGAAACTCGTTGGCGATGATGATGCAGGGCCCATCGAGCGCCTCTGTCAGATCAGCATGCCACTGTGGCGCGTTGCCAGCATGGCTGGCCAGCACTTCCGCCTGGCGAGCGCGCAGCACCGGGCTCATCTCCACCAGATGGACATGGAGCGCCTCCGTGAAACCCGGCACGGCGCGCGCCGCCCGCAGCGCGTCCACCATCAGCGAACCCCGTCCGGGCCCAAGCTCGATGAGCCGCACAGAGGCCGGCGCGCCCATCATCCGCCAGATCTCTCCGGCCCAAAGCCCGAGCAACTCGCCAAACATCTGGCTGGTTTCGGGCGCGGTGATGAAATCGCCCGACGCGCCGAAGGGATCGCGCGTGGTGTAGTAGCCATGCAGCGGATGCCCGAGGCACAGGGCCATGTAGCGCGCGACAGTGATCGGTCCCTCGTTGCGGACCAGATCGAGCAGCTCGCGCTTCAGCGGCGTCATCTCAGGGTGCGGGGGCAGGGCGCGCACGCGAGATAAGCCAGAGCCCGATGGCAAGCATCGGCAATGAGAGGATCATGCCCATGGTGATGCCGCCACCCAGCGCATCAATCGAGCGGCCAAACAGGAAGCCCAGCTGCGGGTCAGGCTCGCGGAAAAACTCGCAGCCAATGCGGGCGATGGCATAGCCTGAGGCAAACAGGCCAGTGATGAGGCCGGGCCGTCTGAAGCCCCAAAGGCGGATGGCGATGGCCAGCAGGATGAAAAGCAACAGCCCCTCGGTCGCCGCTTCATAGAGCTGGCTGGGATGGCGTGGCACGGGTCCACCGCCTGGAAACACCATGGCATACGCGAAATCGGGTGCCGGACGGCCCCAAAGCTCCGCATTGATGAAATTGGCGATCCGGCCGAAAAACAGCCCGATGGGAACAACTGTGGCGGCAATGTCGAACATGCTGAGCACCGACTGGCCATGGCGTCTGGCAAAAATTGTCAGCGCCAGCGTCGCGCCCAGCAATCCGCCGTGAAACGACATGCCGCCCTGCCAGATCGCAAAGATGTCGAGCGGGCTCTGGAGAAAGCTCTCCAGATCGTAGAACAGCACGTAGCCAAGCCTGCCGCCGACCACGATGCCGAGCGCGCAATAGAGCAGCAGATCATCGAGCGACTCGACAGATGGGCGCTTCATGTTGCCCCAGAGACCGGCGCTGGCGACCAGGCGCCTGGCATACCACCAGCCGCCGAGCAGCCCCGCCACATAGGCAAGCCCATA
The DNA here is from genome assembly GCA_031373605.1 of Allobosea sp. Classification (GTDB taxonomy): domain Bacteria; phylum Pseudomonadota; class Alphaproteobacteria; order Rhizobiales; family Beijerinckiaceae; genus Allobosea. The sequence goes on from JANMMX010000243.1 coordinate 2,382, forward strand.
CCATTTCACAGACACCGGCCCCATCGAGAAGGCAATCGGGTCAATCACGGGAAAGGGAATCGCGAGCGTCATCATGGCCACGGTTTAACCTGCTTTTTGCAACGAGGCACCTGCTTTGGCATGCGAAGACTCTGCACAACGCCAGCCGAGACCATACATAAATCGTCTTTGCGAGGAGCGCAGCGACGCGGCAATCCAGACTTCTGAGCGCAGAGGCTGGATGGCTTCGCTCCGCTCGCCATGACGGCAGCGTGATTGTCACCGGCATGCGACGTGGTTATGTCGTTGCCAACGCTCGATGCCCTGTGCAAGCCCGTCGCCCACCGGAAGCCCGCCATTGTTCAACCAGTTCCGCAAACCTGAAGACCGCTATGCGCGCCGCATGGCCCGCATCGCGCGTTGGGACCGCGAGATCGAGGGTCCGTTTGACCGGTTCATGACCTGGTCGAACATGCTGTTTGTCGATCATGGCATCCTCCGGTTGGCTTATCTCAATGCGCACCGCGTCACGCCGATGCTGTGGCGCGCGGCGCAGCCGGCCCCCGGCGACATCGCCTGGTTTGCGCGCGCCGGCGTCAGGACTGTGGTCAACCTGCGGGGTGGGCGCGAGCATGGCTCCTGGCCGCTCGAGCGTGAGGCCTGCCGCGACCATGGCGTGGTGCTGACTGATTTCGTGCTGCGCTCGCGTGGCGCGCCTGAGCGGGAAACGATCCTGGCTGCCAAGGCCTTCTTTGACAGCCTGCAAGGCCCGGTGCTGGTGCATTGTAAATCCGGCGCTGACCGGGCCGGTTTTTTCTGCGTGCTCTGGCAGCTGCTGCAGGAGGCGCGCCCGCTGGATGAGGCGATGCGCGAACTCTCCTCGCGCTATGGCCATTTCCGTTTCGCCAAGACAGGCATTCTCGATGCCTTCTTCGAAGCCTATGGCCGCGAGGGCCTGCCCAAGGGCCAGCCCTTCCTCGACTGGGTGGCCAACACCTATGACCCCGAGACGCTCGAACGCGAGTTCAAGCCGCATGCCTTCTCGTCGCTGATCGCGGACAGGCTGTTCCGCCGCGAATAATCAGAGGTAGCGGGCGGGTGAAAACGGTGCGGGATCGACAATCGACTCCTCGCCGGTGACGAGTGCTGCAATCATCTCGCCCGTGACCGGCCCGGTCGAAAAGCCGATATGCTGATGGCCGAAAGCGAGAAACAGGCCAGGCTGTCGCTTCACCTCCCCGATCATCGGCAGCGAATCCGGCAAGGTCGGACGCGCCCCGCGCCAAGGCTTGGCCTCCGTGCTCTCGCCCAGATCGAACGCTTCGCGCGCTCGCGGCAGCGCCGCTTCGATTTGCGCATGGTCGGGCGCTGCATCGCGCGCCGCCAGCTCGACGCCGGAGGTGATGCGATACCCCTGTGCCATCGGCGCCAGCACATAAGCCGCATCAACATCATAGATCGGTCGCGACAGTCGGGCGCCCTGAGCAGGTTGATAGTGGCGGTGATAACCGCGCTCGACGCCGAACGGCACTGACAGGCCAAGAGGCCGGAGCAGATCGGCACTCCAGGGTCCGAGCGCGAGGACGACGAGATCACCCTGTTCTTCGCCTGCGCCTGTGCGCACGTGCCAGCCATCTGCCTGCCGCGTCAGGCCCAGAATGTCTGATTGCAGAACCGTCCCGCCGCGCGCGACAAAAAGATCGGCGTAGGCTTCCGTCACCGCGCCCGGCTCGTCGACCGAAGCCGTGTCGGCATGCAGAAGGCCCACGGGAAAAATGGGTTTCAGATTAGGCTCCAGACCTGAAATGCCCTGTCGGTCCAGCACATGGGCGGTGATGCCGCGTGCCGCCAGCATGGCCATCTCGGCCTGCGCAACAGCCAGTCCGGCATCGGTGCGCCAGAGCTTGAGCCAGCCTGTCTCGCGCAGGCGATGGCTGATGCCGGCATCTCGCATCCAGTCCTTGTGCAGGCCGACAGCTGGCTTCAGCAAAGCATCAAGGGCTGCCACTCGCGTGGCGAGCTGCGAGGG
>JANMMX010000301.1:0-7704 GCA_031373605.1 Allobosea sp.
TTATCCCCGCCTTCGCGGCCACGGCCTAGTTTGTCGCCAGCTCCGCCCGACCAAGGGGGCTGTCGCGAGGCATCGTGCGGCCGGGCGGGGCACGGGTTTCGCTTGACGCCACCGTTGCGGGTGGGGCCAGGCGGAGGCCCCGATGCCGCGTTGCAGGTGACTCAGGCTGCAGCGTCTACAGCGTAGGGATAGCTCGAAGCGCATCGAAGGCACAAAACACCCGTGCGCGGGTTCGGGCGACGGCCATTTGGCGGTGGCTCGACACCTCGAAACATCGACACCTGGCGCGCGCAGCCGTCGACTGCACTCGCCGCCCGAACCCGCGCCTCCCCGGATGTTCCGCTCTGGCGGCAGCATCACAAGCGTGACGGCCACCAAACCTTGCAGCCGGAAGGCTGGCGAGGTTCAGGGTGTTGGCCGACAGCGTGAAGGAAAAACCGAACGGTTGGTAGCGGGAGAGGGACTCGAACCCCCGACCCCAGGATTATGATTCCCGTGCTCTAACCAGCTGAGCTACCCCGCCACAAGGCGTTGCGCGCAACCGTTCGGTGGCGCGGATATAGGTGGCAGGCAGGGCGGGCGTCAAGCGTTTCCGGGGCTGGTCACGTTGCTTTGCGCGCGGCCATCACGCAATTGCGACATGCGAGACCGAAAGCGAGCCGCTACGTTCGCCTCAGGCCTTGTGCCAGATGGAAAATGCAAACCCGATGGAGCCTGTCATGCTGAAGCGGACTGTTGCGGCCCTTGTTCTCACGCTGGCCCTGGGCACGCAGGCGCTGGCGGTCGGGTCGGTCGATCTCGAACTGGAGGGTGACCCGAACTATCGCACCGGCAATCGCCTCATCAAGGAGAAGGACTATGCCGCAGCCCTGCCGCATCTGCAGAAAGTGGCCGCCGAATGGCCGCAGAAGCCGGAAGCGCAGAACCTTCTGGGCTTCACCCACCGCAAGCTCAGGAATTATCCGGCTGCAAAGCAGTTTTATGACGCAGCTCTGGCGCTCGATCCGAGCTATCGGCCAGCGCTCGAATATCAGGGCATGTGGTTCATCGAGATGGGCGAGATGGCGTCAGCGAAAGGCAACCTCGAGAAGCTGCGCCGCATCTGCGCGATGTGCGAGGAGACCGCCGATCTTGAGAAGGCGATTGCGACCGGCGTGACGCACTGAACAAAAAAGCCGGAACCCGAAGGTTCCGGCTGATCTTTTCCGGCCCGCAATGGCCCGGCGCGTTGCAGGCTGCTCAGGCGGCCTGCTGGATCGCCGAGATGAGCCACTCGCCACCACGGGGGCGAACGAAGGTCCACTGCTCGACGGCTTCCTGCACGGCGGTTTCGCTGCCCTCGACAACCTTGCCCGTCTGGCGGTCCTTGATGGCATTGATGTAGCTGTAGCGCAGCGCGACGGTGGCATATTCCATGCCGTCCTCGCTCCAGGCTTCAGCCAGATCACCCTGCAGCAGCTTCACGTCGCTGGTCAGGTCGATCACGCCCTTCTGGTGGTTCTCGTTGATGTCATCGCCGAAATAGCCCAGCATTTCCGGGGTCGAGATCGCACGGACAGCAGCCTCGTCCTCACGCGAGTAGCCGTCCATCAGTGCCTTGAGCCTCTGCTCGAAGACGCCGAAATCGGCACCCGACAGCTTCACCTCGCCAAGCACCGGGGCGGCCGCCGGAGCAGCAGCGGCAGCGCCGCCGCCGAGCATGCCGCCCAGAGCGGTGCGCTGGGCTGTGTCAGGGGTCATGCCCTCACGCGGCAGCGGGGCGCCACCGGCAGCAGCCAGCTGCGGCTGCGCGCGGCGACGGAAGAACCGGACGGCCAGGAAGATGAGGCCGAAGATCAGCGCGGCCTGAAGCAGCAGACCGAAGAAGCCGGCCAGCGAACCGAGGCCACCGAACAGGCCGGAACCTGAAAGGAGACCGAAGAGGCCTGCGCCAAGCAGGCCAGCGCCGATGCCCATCATCATGTTGCGGGCGAAGGACGGCTGCGCAGCAGCGGCAGCGCCAGGGCGTGCAGCCTGCGAGGCAGCAGCCGGGTTCGCGGCAGGCGCAGTCGTGCGCTGCATGGTCTGCGCGCCGCCCGGGGCGGTGTTGGTCGACGGGGCTGACTGGAACGTCTTGGAGCCACGGCTGCCAGAGCTCTTCGAACCGCCGGGCTTGGCCTCGGCAAGAGCAGGAACCAGCAGGAGCGCACCAGCGAACACGGCGATGAAACGACCGCGACGGGCAAGCGAAATGAGCGACATGTTTTATCCCCTTCAGAACCACGATTGGTCCCTTGTCGCTGTGGAATATGGTGCAACTGCATGAATTGTTCAAGACGGATTTGCAGACTCATCTCCGGATAAACTTCTGAAACAAAAGCTTAATTCAACTGTTTCACCATGTTGAATGAAACGTGCTACACTGTTCGCTGCTTTGGCGATGCCCTGCAAAAGGAGAGCGTGATGAATGCGTATCTCTCTGGCCTGAAAGTGATTCTTGTCGGCCTGGCACTCGCCATGGCCACCTCCGGCGCGCAAGCCCAGACGCGCCTGACACCCTGGTCGGCGCCGCAAGGCTATTCCACCCCCGGGTTCCATGTCAGCCCGGAGGGCGAGGTGCGCCATCACATGCCAAGGCGGGTGCAGAACCCTGACAATCCCGATTGCTTCTGCTGGGCCAATGGCCGGAAGGTCGCCGAGGGTCTGTCAGCCTGCATCAACACTGCCGAAGGGCGCAGGCTCGCAGCCTGTGGCCGTGTCAGCAACATGATGTCCTGGGACGTGACCCGCAACCCCTGCCCGGACGCCTGAGCGAGGCCACATCACGCCGATCAACAAACAAAAAACCGCCGCCAGGAGCAACCGGGCGGCGGCAAAACGCTTGTGCATGGCGAGGACCAGGCGACCTAGATCGCGCCAAACACAATGGCGGCCAGCAGCGCGAAAGCAGCTCCCATGGCCAGCCGGTCGACACTTAATGTGAGGCTCATCGCATCCTCCTTGGTTGTGGACCTGAACGACAGATTAACAGAACAACTGTGTGACGCGAAGCCTTTTCGTTTGTGCGGCGCAGCAGGCTGGCACAAGATCACGGTTAATCATGGGTTAAACCATTGATTTCAGTTGTGGATAACCTTGCTCGGAGCGTCGTCCTGCAGGGCTTTTTCCATGGCAATGCCAATGGCGAGTGCCGCCTCGTCATTCCCGAAGCGCGCGACAATCTGAAGTCCCACCGGCAAGCCGCGCGGCCCGCGCATGGCTGGAATGGTCACGCAGGGCGTTCCCATGAGTGTCCAGAGCCGGTTGAACCGCGAGTCGCCCGTCGATGTCAGTCCGGCAGGCGCCTCGCCCGGTGCGGCAAAACTGAGCACGGCATCCACCGGCTCGAAATAGCTGCGCATGGCATCACGCCCGCGCCGTGCCAGCTTGCGTCCGGCATCATACTGGGCAGGCGTCACCGCCTGGGCATCATCGAGATAGGCAGCAAGTTTCGGCGGCAGTGCGGCACGTTGGGTCTGCCATTCCCAGGCCAGCGCCTGCGCGGCCTCGAAATCCTGCACAGGCCCATGTGCGGCAAAAGCCTGCGCGAGCACCTCTCGCTCCGGCATCTCGACCAGAATGGCGCCGGCAGACCGCGCAACAGCCATCGCAAGATCGAGCGCAGCCTGGCTGGCGGGCTCAGGCGGCCCGGCAAAACCCTGGCGTTCAATGCCCAGCCGCAGCCCTTTCAAGCTGATCGCAGGCGGATCAAGCTCTGCCCGACCCGTGATGGCTGCCAGCGCGAAGGCCAGATCATCGGCCGTTGCTGCGAACAGGCCGGGCGTATCCAGCGACCAGGAAAAGCACTTTATGCCCACGGTCGGCAGGATGCCGTAAGAGGGCTTCATGCCGGCAACGCCACAATAAGATGCAGGCCGGATCACGGAGCCGCCGGTCTGCGTGCCAAGCGCCAGCGGCAGCATGCCAGCCGCCACCGCCGCCGCTGACCCCGCCGAGGAGCCGCCGGGCGTTGCCGTCAGATCATGCGGATTGCGCGTCGGCGCCGGATCGAGAAAGGCAAAGGCCGTAGTGTGTGTCTTGCCCATCAGCGTCGCACCCGCGCGGCGGCAGGCCATCACCAGGGCTGCATCGGCGCGCGGCTGCCAGCCGGCAAAGATGGCGCTGCCCATGCCTGTCGGCAGATCAGCTGTGTCGATGATGTCCTTTGCGCCGAACCCGATGCCGGAAAGAGGGCCTGTTCCGGCAAAGGGGTTCGCGGTGTGCGCAGCAAAAGCCTGGACTTCAGCCTCACGTGCCGAGATCGCGGCTTTGCACGCGGCGATTTCAGCCTGTGCTGTCGTTGTTCCGGCAGCGAGCCTCGCCGCTATGGCGCGCGCAGAAAGCATCATGTCATCGTCCGATCATGGTCAAATTCAAGGTCCGATCACGCGGATGATGCGCTCTGTCGCCCAGCGCGCAATCGGAATGCCGAGAAAGGCTGCCATGGCGGCGAACGGCCAGGCAATGGCAAAGGCCCTGAGCCAGAGCGCGACGAAATTCGGCGGCATGCCGAGATTCACGAAGGTGATGAGCGCCGTCATCAGAAAGGCCATCACGCCCGACATCAGGATCGGGAAGATGAATCTGGCCTTGCCGGTCATGGCGGTGCTCCGTTGGACTCGTATTGTGACATGGCAGGAGCATGTGCGGGAAGAGCGATCGGCACTTGTTTCTCCTCCCCTTTTTCTCCTCCCCCCTGGTGGGGGCGGCCGGGAGGGGGCGCGGCGAGATGCGCTTGAGAAGGCCATTGCGGAGAGCCCCGTCGAACCAGCCCCTTCCCTAACCCTCCCCCGCAAGTGGGGGAGGGACACACGCTTGCAAGTCATCTCAGAAGCGCCACAATGGCGCATGTCAAGAACCGTCACATCATCCGCCGCTCCCGATCCCGCCATGCGCCGGGGCTACCACCACGGAGACCTGAAACAGGCGCTGGTCAATGTCGCGGAAGACCTGATGGTCGAGAAGGGTCCGGCCGGTTTCACGCTGGCGGATGCGGCCCGGCGCGCAGGCGTCAGTGCCGCCGCGCCCTATCGCCACTTTCCGGATCGCGAGGCCTTGATTGCCGAAGTCGCGAGGCGCGGCTTTCAGGATTTCGGCACGATGCTGGCGGCCTCACAATTGGTCGGTGCTGCGGGTCCGGGAGACAGCAAGGAACGCAAGAATGCCGGGGAGCATGGCTTCAGGGATATGGGCACGGCCTATCTGACATTCGCGCGCGAGCGGCCAGGGGCCTATGCCGCGATGTTTGCCGGGCCATTGAAGATGAGCGATCCCGCCTTGCAGGAACCCGGGGATCGCGCCTTCCAGCTGCTGGTTGAAGGCATTCGATCTGCCATTGGCGGTCAAGCGGCACCCGGTGCTGACATCGCACAGCTGGCGCTTCAGGTCTGGGCGGTTTCACACGGCGTCGCGACGCTGGCCGCGGCAGGGCGCATCACCGGCATTCTCGGATCGAGCCCGGAGGCCGTGCTTTCGGGCGCGGTCAGCGCCCTGATCGACAGCGCCAGACGGGCTTGAGCCCCGTCGGCGAACTGAGCCTCTCCAAACCGGGCCGCGGCAATCCGGCGCACTTCGGGCTGCAGACACTTTCCGGCCTGCGCAGCTCTTGACGATCAAGAAGTCCGCGCTTATGTGTATGTTTGTAACATTAACATAAGGATTTGACATGTCTCAGACGTGGGATTCAGCTTCCGCTGCAACACTTGACAGTTCAGACTTCAGCCAAGGACGCCGCAAGGGCTGGAAGTTCTCCGAACTCGCCGTGATGATTGGCGGCTTCATCGTGTTCTGGCCATTGGGGCTGGCAGCTTTGGGCCTCAAATACGGCTGGCTTGGCCTTGATCGCTGGACATGGGCCCAGCGCCAATGGTCCCGCCTGCCCGGCACGGCCCGCACCTGTGGCAAGAACAGCAAGGAGAAAGCGATGGCATGGTCAGAAAAACTGGACGCCACCAGCGGAAATTCGGCCTTTGACGGCTGGAAGGCTGCCGAACTCGAGAAGCTTCAGCGGCAATTCGAAGAGCTGGCGGCCAGCCAGAAATCGTTCGAGGCCTTCCTGCAGCAGTTGCGCGAGGCCAAGGACCGCGAGACATTCGACCGCTTCATGGCCAATCGCCCACCAAGCACCTGACCATGACGTTCGCTCCCATTCTCGCCGCGCCCGCCATCATCCAGCTGCACATTGCAGCGGCTGTGATGGCGGTCGTGGCTGGTGGCGCCATCATGCTGATGCGCAAGGGCGTTGGCCTGCACCGGCATCTCGGCTGGGTCTTTGCCATCGCCATGCTTGTGGTCGCCATCAGTTCCTTCTGGATGGGCCGCAACAACCAGTGGAGCTGGATCCACCTGCTCTCGATCCTGACGCTCCTCACCTTGCCGCAGGCGATCATCGCACGAAGGCGCGGCAACATTCGCGCGCATCGTTTCGGCATGGTGCAGCTCTATGCGGGCCTGGTCATCGCAGGTGCCTTCACGCTCCTGCCGGGTCGCATCATGGGCGAGGCCGTGCTGGGCTTTGCCCGTTAAGCAGGGGTTAACCGCGCTTTGCGAAGTGCGGCGTCCAGCCGCCAAGGGTTGAGAAAGCGTTCACCAAACCGCGCGCATTTGATCGGTCATGCGGCGCAAGATCCTGGCCATCATGGCCCTGACGCTGGTCGGGGCAAATCTCGCGGGTTGCGGCAAAGGGCAACGGCCGCAGCGTGCTGCCTGGCGCGATCAGGCGGAAGAGGCCTGCGCCGCCTCACGGCAGGTGCCGAGCTCCGCCTACATGTCGCTGCGCAGCCAGCCGATCCAGGGCGCAGGCACTTGCGGCATGAACAGGCCTTACAGCGTCAAGGCCTTTGGCAATGGCAACATTGGCCTGACCAGCACAGCCACTCTCGCCTGCCCGGTGATCGCCACCACGGATCGCTGGCTGTCGGAAGTGGTGCAGCCTGCCGCGATGAACACGTTCGGCGCGCAGGTGCTGGAGATGCGCGCAGGCTCCTATTCCTGCCGCACCATGAACAACGGGTCCGGCACCTCGCGCACATCCGAGCATGCCTATGGCAATGCGCTCGACATCTTCTCGTTTCGCCTCAGCGATGGCCGCAATGTCACGGTCAAGGATGGCTGGAACGGCGCACCAGAAGAGCAATCCTTCCTCCGCGAGGTCTTTGTCGGTGCCTGCGAGCGCTACAAGACCGTGCTCGGCCCTGGCGCCGACATGTTCCATTACGACCATTTCCACGTCGACCTGGCGCGCCACAATGGCGGCCGCTCGATCTGCAAGCCGCTCATCAAGTTCACGCCGCGCCATGACCTGACACCGCCCGATCCGGCCCGCAGCTGGGCAGCGCTTCCCGGTAGCCAAGGTCTGCCGCAAGGCTCGATGCCGGTGACAGCCTCGCAAGCCCCTTCTGGCCTGACACCGCGCGGCAACATTGGCACAGGGCCGCTCCCGCGCGATGCCTATGGCCAGACGCCGCGCACGGGCGTTCCGGGCGTTGGCTACAACACGCCGCCAGCGCTCGACTCCATGTCCGGCCAGCCGCGTGGCCCGCTGCAACTGCCGGGCGCTGTGCCGATGGATGAAGAGCTGGTCATCGGCGATGTCGAGGGCAATGCCATCATGGACGGTCAGGGCCAGCCGGAGATCACGCCGGAGAATGATCCTTTCGCGGTCCGGCCGAAGCGGTAGGCGGACGC
>JANMMX010000133.1:0-6837 GCA_031373605.1 Allobosea sp.
TGATGGTCGATATCGTCGAGGCGCATGTCGAGGCCTGCCGCACAACCGGGCTGGAGATCAGCGGCCCGGTTGAAAGCTTGACGCAGGTCGTGCCGTCCTGCCTTCCGCAGGAGGTGAGCGGCTCGTTTGACATCATCGTGCTGGCGGTGAAGGCCCATGCGACGGAAGCGGCGATGCACGCGCTGCTGCCGCATCTGGCAGATGATGGCTATGTGCTCTCGGCGCAGAACGGCCTCAACGAATTGCTCATTGCGCAGATCGCCGGGCCTGCGCGCACCATGGGATGCTTCGTCAATTTCGGGGCTGACTGGCTGGGTCCCGGGCAGATCCTGTTTGGCAATCGCGCCGCCGTCGTTGTCGGCGAGATTGACGGGTTGATCCGCGCCCGCACGCGGGCCATGCATGAGGCGCTGCGCATCTTCGAGCCAGACGCGATCCTGACCGGCAACATCTGGGGCTTCCTGTGGGGAAAGCTGGCCTATGGCGCCATGCTGTTCGCCACGGCACTGACCACCGATTCGATGGCCGTGAATTTCGCTGATCGGCGTCGCTTCGTCGTCTTTGACAGGCTGGCGCGCGAGGTGATGGCGGTCGCGGCCGCGCGCGGTATCCAGCCCGTCGGGTTCAACGGTTTCGACCCGGCGGCTTTCGCGCCCGGATCATCCGAGGCCGGAGCGCAGGCCTCCATCGCGGCGCTGGCCGTCTTCAACAGCCAGACCGCGAAGACGCATACCGGCATCTACCGCGACCTTGCCGTGCGCAAGCGCCGCACCGAGGTTGATGCACAGATCGGGGTGATCGGCCAGCTTGGGCAGGAGAGTGGCATCCCGACGCCAGCCATCCGGCAACTGGTCGGGCTCATCCACGAAATCGAGGACGGTGTCTCGCCCATGGCTTTCGAGACCGTCGCACGGCTCATCTCCACGGCGCAGGAGGCGAATGTTGCACATCCGCTTTGATGGTCAGGTAGCGCTGGTGACAGGCGCAGCCCAGGGCATCGGCCAGGCCACCGCGCTGGCGCTGAGAGATGGCGGCGCCCATGTGATCGCCTGCGATATCGACGCTGCGCGCCTGCAGGCTTTCGCCGCACAGGCTGGCCTTGAGGCCCTGACGCTGGACATCACCAGCCGCGCCGCATGCCATGACGCCGTGGCAAGACTGGCTGACCATCACGGGCGGCTTGATGTGTTGGTGAATGCAGCCGGTGGCGTTCTGGGGCAGGTCGGGCGGCCGGTTGCGGAGGTCGATGAGGCGAGCTGGCAGGCGCTGTTTGCAGCCAATGTCGATGGCGCCCTCTGGCTGTCGCAGGCCGTGATTGCGCCCATGCAGAAGCAAGGTTATGGCCGCATCATCAACATCGCGTCTGGCGCCGGGCTCAGGCCGAGCCTGACGGGCATTCAGGCCTATACGGCAGCCAAGCATGCCCTTGTCGGGCTGACAAAGCAGCTCAGCCAGGATCTCGGCCCGATGGGCATCACCTGCAATGCGGTGGCGCCCGGCTTCGTGCGCTCCAACCCGACAACCGAGCGGCAATGGGACAGCTATGGACCGGATGGCCAGGCGCGGCTGATCCAGTCGATCCATACGCGCCGCCTGGGCACCGCTGAGGACATCGCTAACGCCGTGCTCTTTCTCGCCAGTGAACAGGCCAGCTGGATCAGCGGCCAGATCCTCAGCGTGGATGGTGGCCGCTCCTGATGCGAGCCGCCAGCGGGCGATTTTTCCACTGCATGGACCTGCACAGGCCGGTCGCCCGCACTTGCGTTCAACGCCGACGGACGCCCGCATCCTCGAGCTTGCGCAGGAATGCGGCGTGAGCGTCAGGCCCGGTGAAGGCTTCGGACGGCAGAAGATGATAGAGCGCGCCGGTGACATAGAGCAAGATCATGCCGCGCGAGGCCCGGTAGCCATGAAGGTCCGCAAACGGCATCACGGTGCGCGACTTGCCCGCATCGAGCAGGAACGCCTCATCCGTCCAGGACAGGGCCATCTCTTCCGACAGTGCCTTCTGCTGGCGAAAGTTCCGGCGTGCCTCGAACGGGAAGACCACATGACGCAGCAGGAGCAGAAGACAGCCTGTGATCGCGAGCGTTCCCGCCAGCGTCAGGCCGATCTGGAGCGCCCAGCGCTCCCACGTCCATATGCCCCTGCCGGTCAGGGTGAAGGCCGCTGTCCAGATCGCTGCCGCAACGGCAAGCACAATGTAGAACATCCGGAAGCGCGCGGCGTTGAGCACAGCCGCCTTGACCACCAACTCCTCATTCAGCCTGAAGCGGATCGGGGTCATGCTTGTCCATTCCGTGCTGGCGCGCGCAGGGCAAGTCTAGCCCAGGCCCATCGCGCGTCCTTTCATGATATAGGTCCGGCGATTTTGTCGAACAAGCTGTTGCTCATGGCGTGCGCGACCTTCCCACTGGCCGAGAGGCGCCCAGCCAACCACAGGATCGGAGCAGGATGACCCCTGATGTGAAGCTGCCCGGACAGGAAAGCGTGTGGGACTATCCGCGCCCCGCCGTGGCCGAAGCATGCCCCCTGCATCTGCTGATCTCGCATCGCGGCATCATTCTGGCGCAGACGCGGCGCGGTGTCCGCACGCTGGAGACCAGCCATCCGCCGAGCTATTATTTCCCGCGCGAGGACATCGCGATGGAGCTGTTGCAGGCGTCATCGCGCCGCTCGATCTGCGAGTGGAAGGGCCAGGCCTCCTATGTCCACGCAAACATTGGCGGCGACAGCTTCGAGGATGTCGGCTGGAGCTATGCGTCACCGACGCCGGACTTCCTTGTGCTGAAAGGTCACATCGCCTTTTATGCCGCCCCGTTCGATGGCTGCTTCGTGGAAGGCGAGAAAGTCGTGCCCCAGCCCGGCGCGTTCTATGGCGGGTGGATCACCTCGCGCGTCAGCGGCCCCTTCAAGGGTGCGCCCGGCAGCAGGCTCTGGTAGGCTTCTCGCAGACACACCGCGCCAGCGCGCAACTTTCCCGCTGCGAATGCGTTTGGTCCATGCCGATTGTCACGGGCGCGCAGGCCCTGCCCAACCGAACAGATCCAAGTCGATCAAGGAGATGACCATGACCCCCTTCCTCAACCGCCGCCTGCTGACAGGTGCGCTCCTCTCAGCTGCGCTCGCCACTGCCTCGGCACTGGCCGTCATCCCGGCGCTGGCCGCAGACCCTGTGCGCGTCGGCTCGAAGATTGATGCCGAGGGTGGCCTTCTGGGCAACATGATGATCCATGTGCTGGAAGCCAATGGCATCAGGACGGTCAACAAGCTGCAGATGGGCGCAACCAAGATCGTGCGGGGCGCACTGGTCGCGGGCGAGATCGACCTTTATCCGGAATATACCGGCAATGCCGGTTTTTTCTTCAGCGTCGACAGCGACCCGGCCTGGAAGAACGCAGCGAAAGCCTATGCCAAGGCTGCCGAACTGGACGCGGCCAACAACATCATCTGGCTGAAACCGGCCCCCGCCAACAACACCTGGGCCATCGCACTGCGCAAGGATCTGGCGGAGGCCAGCAAGCTGGCAACCATGGAAGATCTGGGCAAGTTCATCACCTCTGGCGGCACCTTCAAGCTGGCAGCCTCGGCGGAATTCGTGGAGAGCCCGGCAGCCTTGCCCTCGTTCCAGTCCGCCTATGGTTTCAAGCTGGCTTCAAACCAGACGCTGGTGCTGGCAGGCGGCGACACTTCGGCAACCATCAGGGCCGCAGCTGAAAAGACATCGGGCGTGAATGCCGCCATGGTCTATGGCACGGATGGCGCCATCGCCGCGCTTGGCCTGGTGGTGATGGCCGACACCAAGGGCGCGCAGGCCATCTACGAGCCCGCACCCACGATCCGGAAAGCTGCGCTGGAGGCCAACCCGAAGATCAGGGAATTGCTGGAGCCGGTCTTCGCCTCGCTCGACGCCACAACGCTTCAGGGCCTCAATGCCAAGGTGCAGGTGGAGGGCATCGACAGCAGGAAGGTGGCGCTGGATTACCTGAAGGCCAAAGGCTTCGTGAAATAGACCGCTTCGTGAAACAGACCGCGATCTGCAATGCCAGTATCTGGAGCGCCAACGCCTCTTGTCCGCAACCGGCCGCTGCTGGTGCTGGCAGTTCTGGCAGTTTGCGCGGGGCTGTTCCTGCCGTTTCTCGGCCATGCGCCCAACCGGCTGGTCTCCGGCTGGCCCGTGTCGCTGCTCTCGGCAGGTCCGACGGGAGTTGGCCTGCTGCTGCTGGCCGGGCTACTGGTGGCCGCATCTTTCATCCCGCAATCGCGGCCGGTCATGGGCGCGGTGACGGTGATGGCAGGGCTGCTGCTGGTGGCAGTGATTTACGTCGCTGGTGCGAAAGCTTCACAGCTCGGCGCCACATCGGCAGCCACGGCGCGCACATCGCTGGGCTCGAGCTTCTGGATCATGCTGGGCACTGCCGCGCTGATCGTGGCCGACACGCTCGCCCGAGCTGACGCGACGCCCAGATCGGGCACAGCCCTCAAATCCTGGCAGCGGGGCGCAAGGCAGCTTGTGGTCTTCGGCGCCTTGGCATTGTGCGCCACAATCATGGTCAGGGGCGGCCATCTCGATGGCCTCTCGGTCATGAAGGAATATGCCAACAAGGCCGATGTATTCAGGCAGGCCATTAGCCAGCATGTGCTTATCGTCGTGGCCGCGCTGCTGCCGACCCTGCTTCTGGGCGTGCCGCTGGGTATTCTGGCCTTCCGCCGGTCCGGCATTGGCGAGGTTCTCCTGCCGGGGCTCAACATCATCCAGACGATCCCGTCCATCGCACTCTTCGGCATGCTGATGGCGCCATTGTCAGTGCTGGCGGCGGCAGTGCCTTCCCTGCGCGCCCTCGGCATCAGCGGCATCGGGCTTGCTCCTGCCGTGATTGCGCTGACGCTCTATTGCCTGCTGCCGATCGTGCGCAACACGCGTGAAGGGCTGGCGCAGGTGCCGCGCCATGTCGTCGATGCGGCGCACGGCATGGGCATGACCGACCGGCAGGTGCTGTGGCAGGTGCAGCTGCCGCTGGCCTTGCCGGTGTTTCTCTCCGGCCTGCGCATCACCGTGGTCCAGGCCATTGGCCTTGCCGCCGTCGCCGCGCTCATCGGCGCGGGCGGGCTGGGCAGCATCATGTTCCAGGGGCTGTTTTCCAATGCGCTCGATCTCGTGCTGCTCGGTGCCGTGCCGATTGTCGTCATGGTCATTGTCGTCGACGCCCGGTTCAGGCTGGGCGTCGATCTGGCGAGCGGGAGCCGCGGATGATCCGGTTCAAGGGCGTCTCCAAAACCTATGGGCAACTGACCGTTGTCGAGAAACTCGATCTTGAGATTGCGCGCGGGGAATTCTGCGTGCTCATCGGCGCATCCGGCTCCGGCAAATCGACCATCCTCAAGATGATCAACCGGCTCGAAGAGCATTCAGCGGGCGAAATCCGCTTTGCCGGGGAGGAAATCCGCAGCTTCCGGCCCGAAGCCATTCGCCGCCGGATGGGCTATGCCATCCAGTCGGTCGGCCTGTTTCCGCATTGGACGGTGGCTGACAACATTGCCACGGTTCCGCGCCTTCTGTCATGGGATGAAGCGCGGATCGACCGGCGGATCACCGAATTGCT
Organism: Allobosea sp.; assembly: GCA_031373605.1. Lineage (GTDB taxonomy): Bacteria > Pseudomonadota > Alphaproteobacteria > Rhizobiales > Beijerinckiaceae > Allobosea. The sequence goes on from JANMMX010000133.1 coordinate 5,604, forward strand.
CAAGCTGCTGGGGATGGATGCCAGCCGCTTCCGGGATGCCTATCCCCACCAGCTCTCCGGCGGGCAGCAGCAGCGCGTTGGCGTGGCGCGCGCGTTGGCGGCCGACCCTGATGTGCTTTTGATGGACGAGCCCTTCGGCGCGCTTGATCCGATCGCGCGCGAGGATCTGCAGGTGGAAATCGCCCGCATTCACGAGACGACGGGCAAGACCATCGTCTTCGTCACCCATGACATGGATGAGGCGCTCAGGCTCGCGACGCGGATCGTCATTCTCGACAAGGGCGCCATCGTGCAGGCCGACAGCCCGCGCCAGCTGCTTGAGGCGCCTGCCAATGACTTTGTGCGGGATTTTCTGGGGCGCGATGATTTCGGCCTCAAGCGCCTCTCGGTGGAGAAGGTGCGCGACCATATGCGGGCAGGCGACGCGGGCCCCGCCGGCGAGGTGATCGGTGCGGGCGACAATCTGCGCAAGGCCCTGTCGATGCTGCTCGCGGCGCGGGCGCAGCATCTTGCCGTGATGGGCGAGGGTGGCGCGGAGAACGGCACCAGGATCGGCAAAAGGATCGGCACCTTGCACCTCGCAGACATCCTGCCGGGCGGGAAGACATGATGAGCGGGCAGGCATCATGAGCGGCGTTGCCATCGACGCGACCACCCCGCGCCGCATGAACGCGCTGGGCAAGTTCGGCCTCGGGCTTGCCGCCTTCGCGGGCCTGCTGGTCGCGCTGCCCCGGAGCCGTGGCCTGTTCGCCTGGCTGTTTCCGCAGCTTGAGCGCCCGCTCTATGAGCAGCAGGCCTTCCACGAGCTGGTGGCGGCGCATCTGGTGCTGGTCGCGGTTTCCAGCCTCTGCGCCACCATCATCGGGGTGGGGGCCGGCATTCTGGTGACGCGGCCGGCCGGGCAGGAATTCCGACGCCTGGCCACGATCCTCACCTCGATGGGCCAGAGCTTCCCGCCTGTTGCCGTCCTGGCGCTGTCTGTTCCGCTGATCGGTTTCGGCTTCTGGCCGGCTTTCGTCGCGCTGGTGCTCTACAGCATCCTGCCGATTTGCGAGAACACGATGGCAGGGCTCGACAGCTTGCCTGGTGGAACGATCGAGGCCGGACGCGGGCTGGGCATGACGCCATCACAGCGTCTGGGACAGATCGAGCTGCCCCTGGCGGCGCCCGTCATCCTGGCTGGCATCCGCACATCGGTGACCATCAACATCAGCACGGCTGCCATCGCCTCGAC
>JANMMX010000136.1:0-7941 GCA_031373605.1 Allobosea sp.
TGGCGGATGATTCCGGCATTTGCATCGCGGCGCTTGATGGCGCGCCGGGCCTGTTCTCGGCCAATTGGGCCGGGCCCGGCAAAGATTTTGCCCCAGCGCGTCAACGGGTGGAGCGCGAGTTGCAGATGCGTGGCGCCTTTACCCCGGAAAAGCGGCGCGCGCATTTCGTCTCGGCGCTGGTGATCGCCTGGCCAGATGGCGTTGAGGCGCTGTTCGAGGGGCGCGTGCATGGCCAGATCGTGCATCCCGAGCGCGGGCCCAACGGCTTTGGCTATGATGCGATCTTCCAGCCGGATGGTGAGACGCAGACCTTCGGCGAGATGAGTTCAGGGCAAAAGCACGGCATTCCATCCGATGGCGCAGCGGCTCTGTCGCATCGTGCGCGCGCTTTCCAGCTGCTGGCGAAGGCCTGCCTGAGTGCGCCGTCTTGACAGCAAACCCCATCGCGCACCCGACGGCGGATGCGGGCTTCGGCCTTTACATCCACTGGCCGTTCTGTGCCGCAAAATGCCCTTACTGCGACTTCAACAGCCATGTGCGGCATGCGCCGCCCGATCAGGCGCGCTATGTCGCGGCCTTTGCTGCCGAAATGCGTCACCGGGCGGCACTTGCGCCGGGGCGCACCGTGTCCTCGATCTTCTTTGGTGGCGGCACACCCTCGCTGATGCAGCCCGCAACTGTCGCCGCCATTCTCGATGCGGCAGCCAATGTCTGGACCATCACGTCGGGGGCGGAAATCTCGCTGGAGGCCAATCCCACCAGCGTCGAGGCGGGGCGATTTGCCGGATACCGCGCGGCTGGCGTCAACCGCGTCTCGCTGGGTGTGCAGGCGCTGGATGATGCGGATCTCAAGGCGCTGGGGCGCATGCATTCGACCGCAGAAGCACTGGTGGCTGTCGACATTGCTGCCCGGCATTTCGAGCGCTTCTCGTTTGACCTGATCTATGCCCGCTCGCCGCACCAGACACCTGACCGCTGGCGCAATGAGCTGGAAACCGCCATTGCGCGCGCGGCCGAGCATCTCTCGCTCTACCAGCTCACCATCGAGCCGGACACGCCATTCGCTGCGCTGCACCGCGTCGGCAAGCTGCACATCCCCGATCATGAGGCCGCCCGCGTGCTCTATGAGCTGACGCAGGAGGTCTGCGACAAGCATGGCTTCTCGGCCTACGAAATCTCGAACCATGCCCGCAAAGGCGCCGAATGCGCGCATAATCTGGTCTATTGGCGTTATGGCGAATATGCAGGCATCGGTCCCGGCGCGCATGGGCGGCTGGTGACGGAACGTGGCCGCCGGGGGCATGCGACCGAGCGCAACCCGGAAGCCTGGCTGGCGCTTGTCGAGGCACAGGGACATGGGCTGGTCGAGGACGAGGCACTTTCGATGGAGGCCGAGGGCGACGAGTTCCTGCTGATGGGGCTGCGCCTGTCGGAAGGGATCGACCCGAAGCGGTTTGCCGCGCTTTCTGGCCGCAATCTGCGGCAGGACAAGGTTGCATCCCTGCTAGAGGGCGGGCTTATTCAGCATCTGCCCGATGGGCGGCTGGGTGCCACGCGCGATGGTGCGTTGCTGCTCGACGCAGTTGTGGCTGATCTGGCCGCCTGACGCATATTGCAGCGCAGGCCTATTGCGTCGCAGGCTTGCCGAGATCGCGCGGAGCAGCGCTGACCGTGACCGACTGGCCATTGCGCACCTCCAGCACGGCAAGGCCGCGCTCGCTGGGTCCTTCCGCCCGGAAGCGAAACACGCCATCGGCGCCGGCAAAGCCTGAAGGGTTGGTGAGCACGGCTTCATCAAAGCGCCGCGTGCCTTGTGTGCGCACCAGAGCCGCCACCAGCGATACCGCGTCGTAGGACAAGGTGGCGGTGCGAGTCGGCGGGCCGCCAAAGCGCTTCTGGTATCGCCCGGAGAAGGCGTTGAACCCGGCTGAATCAGGCGAAGCGAACCAGCCGCCCTGAACGGCAGCCACCCGGAAGACATTGGCATCGTTCCAGACGCCGGTACCGATTGGCTTGATCTTTGCCGGGTCAAAACCCGCCTGCTGCAGCAACGGACCGATCAACGGCATCGTGTCGGCGCCTGCTGGCAGGAAAAGCGCGTCGGACTGGCCAAAAGCCGGGGACAGGCGGCCAACGGCCTCGCGAATCTTGCCCTGATCGGCGGTGAAGCGCTCGATGGCAACAATGCGGGCCCCGCGCGAGGCAACAGCCTGCTGGAAGGCGGCCTCGACCACCTTGCCATAGGCCGTATCCGGCACCAGTGCCGCGAACGATTTCCGGCCCTGTGCGGTGGCATGGGCAATCACGCGGTTGACGTCGTTCTCGGCGAGGAATGACAGCAGATAGACACCTTTGCCCGCGACGTTGATGTCCGTCGAAAAGGCCATCACCGGCCTGTTTGCCCCGCGTGCAACCTGGGCCGCACTCTGGACGGAGCCGGCAAAGAGCGGGCCGATAATCATCTCGGCGCCCTCGCTCAGCGCCGCCTGGGCTGCCGCCTGCGCGCCTTCGGGCGTGCCGCGATCATCTTTCACCAGCAAGGTGATGTCTGGTCCGGGAAATTCCGCAATCGCCATCTCGGCGGCATTGCGCAGCGCATTGCCAACGACGGCCCCCTGACCTTCGGCCGTCAGCGGCAGGATGAGGCCAACCTTGACCGAGCCTGTGCCGATGGTCGAACCTGTCGCCGGCTGTGCGCCGCCGGGACCCGGCGCCCCGCCTGTAGTGCCAGGCGGCGTCGGTGCGCTGTCAAAGCCCGGAAGGCCGGAAAGTCCCGCGCCACCGCAAGCGGCCAGCGCCAGAGCGAGCGCACCCAGTGCAGCTGCCGCACGCAGCTTTGCCGGGCGGTAAGTCGACCAATTGCGCAACACGGCATCACTCCGGAATTCAAAGCCATCTGTGGCATCAGACAGGGCACCACGACGCTGTCTTGTAGAATGTGAGGCAATATCTTCACAAGTCATTAACTTTTGCTGGCCTGCCGAACAAACAAGACATCTGGTCCGGCAAAGCCCGCTGTGGCAGGGTCACATTATGCTTCGTTCTGATCCGGCCTCCAACACGTTCACTGCCTTCGGACTTGCTGCAGAAGGCGCCAGACTGGCGCCCGGCCTGCACATTGTCGCGACACCCATCGGCAATCTCGGCGATATCTCGCTGCGCGCGCTGGCGACACTGGCTGGAGCTGACCTGATTCTGGCCGAGGACACGCGGGTGACCAAGGTGCTGCTGGCGCATTACGGCATCTCGACGCCGCTCAGTGCCTATCACGAGCATAATGCAGAGCTGGTGCGGCCCAGGATCATGGCGAAGCTGGCTGCGGGCGGAAAGCTGGCTCTGGTGTCTGATGCCGGCACGCCTCTGGTGTCGGACCCCGGTTACCGGCTGGTGGAGGACGCGGTGGCCGCAGGCATCAGCATCTCGGCCATTCCCGGTGCATCCGCCGTGCTGGCGGCGCTGGTTCTGGCCGCGCTGCCGACGGATCGCTTTTTCTTTGAAGGCTTCCTGCCGCCGCGCACAGCGGCACGGCGGGCACGATTAACCGAGCTGGCGCAGGTGCCAGGCACGCTGGTTTTCTTCGAATCGCCGCGACGGGTGGCCGAGATGCTGGCCGACGCATCAGCCGTGCTGGGCAAGAGACCGGCGGCCGTCGCGCGTGAACTCACCAAGATGTATGAAAATGTCCGGCGCGGGCTGCTGCCGGAGCTGGCCGCGAGCTATATCGGCGAGGATGCGCCACGCGGCGAGATCGTGGTGCTGATCGGTCCGCCGGAACTGGCGGAAGCCGGGCTTGTTGGCGATCTTGTCGATGAAAAGCTTCGGGTGGCACTGGCTCATAAATCCCTCAAGGAAGCAGTCGCCGATGTGACAGCCGAGACAGGCCAGCCGCGCCGCAAGGTCTATGCGCGCGCGCTTGAAATCAGCCGCCTGCCGTGAGCTTGCGGCCGATGCGCAGCGCAGGCCAGCAGCGCGCGGGGCGCACCGGGTGGATGGCCGAGCATGTCGCGGCGATGTTCCTGATGGCCAAGGGCTACCGCATTCTGGCACGGCGCTATGGCGGCAAGGGCGGCGAGATCGATCTGATCGCCAAGCGCGGCGACACCATCGCCTTTGTCGAGGTCAAGGCGCGAGGCACCATGGAAGCGGCGCTGGGGTCGATCACCGCCGAAAAGCAGCGGCTGGTGGCCAGGCGCATCAACACCTGGCGCGGCCAGAACCCCTGGGCCAACCAGGCCACGTTTCGCGCCGACGCCATGTTTCTGGCGCCTTGGTGCTGGCCACGCCACATTGAGGCTGTTTTCGAGTTGCCTTGAAAGCAGCCCATCCCTGCATCGCCAGAAACCTGAGCCATCAGGCCCTTGCGCGGGGCAGGGGTGCGGCCCGATATAGCGCCCAGACCAAACGAGGAAGAGCCTGACATGACGCTGACCGTTGCCGTGCAGATGGACCCGATCGAGAACATCAAGATCGCTGGCGATTCAAGCTTTGCGCTGATGCTGGAAGCACAGGCGCGCGGGCATGCGCTGCTGACCTACACGCCCGACAAGCTCTCGATGCGCGATGGCGTGGTGACCGCCACCGTGCGACCAGCCACTGTCCGCGATGTCGTGGGTGACCATGTGACCCTGGGCGCTGAACAGCGGATCGATCTTTCCACCACCGATGTCGTGCTGCTGCGGCAGGACCCACCCTTCGACATGGGATATGTCACGACCACGCACTTGCTGGAGCGCATCCACCCCAAGACGCTCGTGGTCAACGACCCCGCCCATGTGCGCAATGCGCCGGAGAAAATCTTCGTCACCGAGTTCCCGGACCTGATGCCGCAAACGCTCATCACGCGCGACCGTACCGAAATCGAAGCCTTCCGGGCCGAGTTCGGCGAGGTCGTGATGAAGCCACTTTATGGCAATGGCGGCGCCTCGGTGTTCAAGGTGGGCGTCAAGGACCCGAATTTCGGTTCGCTCTATGACCTCTTTGCCACCACCTTCCGCGAGCCCTGGGTGGTGCAGCGCTTCATGCCGGAGGTGAAGGACGGCGACAAGCGCATCATCCTGATCGACGGGAAGGCAGCGGGCGCCGTCAACCGCGTGCCGGCCGAAAACGACATTCGCGCCAATATGGTGCGCGGTGGTGCGGCCAAACCAACTGACCTGTCAAAGCGCGAGCACGAGATCTGCGAGCGGATCGGCCCGTTCCTGCGTGACCGTGGGCTGATCTTCGTTGGCATCGACGTGATTGCGGGCAACCTGACGGAAATCAACGTCACTTCGCCGACCGGCCTGCGTGCCATCAAGCGGCTGGGCGGCCCTGATCTGGCCGTGGATGTCTGGGACGCGATCGAGGCGCGGCTGGGCTGAAGCGCTTCAGTCTGGTTGGCGTCCATAGCCCAGCGTCTCGAAGCGCATGGTCATCGCATCCACCAGCAGCAGCCTGCCGACCAGCCCTTCACCGAAGCCGGTCACAGCGCGGATCACTTCCAGCGCCATCAGTGACCCCATCATGCCAGCCAGCGCCCCCAGAACACCAGCTTCCGCGCAGGGCGCGACCGTGCCGGGCGGTGGCGGATTGGGGAAAAGATCGCGATAGCCAGGGTTTGGGCGGCCATCGGCTCCACTCTCGTGAGCGCGGATCGTGGTCAGCGAGCCGTCGAATCGGCCCAAGGCTGCCGTGACCAAGGGCTTGGCTTCCGCCAGACAGGCATCGGCAACAGTATAGCGCGTCTCGAAATTGTCTGAACCATCGGCCACGATGTCATAGCCCGCAATCAGCGCGCGGGCATTGGCTGGCGTGAGGCGGTGCGCATGCGGCTCGAAGCGCACAAGCGGGTTGAGCCGAGCCACAAAGCCCGCCGCGCTTGCAACCTTGGTGTGGCCGACATCCTCGCTGCGGTGAATGACCTGACGCTGGAGGTTCGAGAGCGACACCACGTCGTCATCGACCACGCCAATGACGCCGACACCGGCGGCCGCCAGATACTGGATGAGTGGCGCGCCAAGCCCGCCTGCGCCAATCACCAGCACGCGTGCGGTCGAAAGCCGCACCTGACCGGGTCCGCCGATTTCGGGCAGCACCAGATGGCGACCGTAGCGCTCGATTTCTTCATCCGAAAAAGCCATGGCAAGGGCTTAAGGGCAAACAGCGCCGCCCGGCAACAGGGGCGGCGAAAAACTGTGCTGCCAGACAGATGAGGAGGCTTGGCGTCAGGCCCAAGCTCGTGCCAAGTTGCGGGCAACGTCATGGCGGCAAGAGGCCCCGTGACTGCCCAGGGAGCACATCATGCGTCTAACAACCTTCACCCGCTCGCTTGCAGCAGCCTTGGCCGGCGTGGCGCTTTCCACTGTCGCCGCTGCCGCGCAAACAGCGATCAAGCCAGCCATCGTCTATGACAAGGGCGGCAAATTTGACAAATCCTTCAACGAGGGCGTTTTCAACGGCGCCGAGAAGTTCAAGAAGGAAACGGGCGTCGATTTCCGTGATTTCGAACCGCAGAACGAAGCCCAGATGGAGCAGGCGCTGCGCCGCTTCGCCCGTGACGGCCATTCGCCGATCATCGCTGTGGGCTTCAGCCAGGCCACCGCGCTCGACAAGGTGGCGGCAGAATTCCCCGACCTGAAATTTACCATCATCGACATGGTGGTGAACAAGCCGAACGTGCAATCGGTCGTGTTCAAGGAGCACGAAGGCTCCTATCTCGTTGGCATGCTGGCTGGTCTCGCATCAAAAAGCGGCAAGGTCGGCTTCATCGGCGGCATGGATATTCCGCTGATCCGCAAATTTGCCTGCGGCTACGTGCAGGGCGTGAAGGCGGCCAAGAAGGATGGCGAGATTTTCCAGAACATGACCGGCACGACGCCGGCTGCCTGGAATGACCCGGTCAAGGGCGGCGAGCTGGCCAAGAGCCAGATCGACCGTGGCGCCGATGTGCTTTATCACGCCGCCGGCGGCACCGGCATGGGCGTGCTGCGCGCCGCGGCCGATGCCGGCAAGCTCGGCATCGGTGTCGACTCCAACCAGAACGGCATGCATCCCGGCAAGGTGCTGACCTCGATGCTGAAGCGCGTTGATGTCGCGACCTACAACTCCTTCATGGGCGCGCGCGGCAACACCTGGAAGGCTGGTGTCTCGGTGCTGGGTCTCGCCGAAGGCGGCGTCGATTGGGCGCTGGATGACAACAACAAGGCGCTCATCACCGCTGACATGAAGGCGGCTGTCGACAAGGCGCGGGCTGACATCGTGGCCGGCACCACCAAGGTGCATGACTATATGTCGGACCAGAAGTGCCCGATGTAAGGACCCGTTGAGCGCCGCCGCCAGACCCGGAGTTGAACCCCGCATGACGGCTGCCGCACAACATCCCGCGATTGAACTGCGCCAGATCGACAAGCGATTTGGCGCAGTTCATGCCAACAAAGCCGTTGACCTGACTGTGCTTTCCGGCTCGGTGCATGGAATTGTCGGCGAGAACGGCGCTGGTAAATCGACGTTGATGTCGATCCTCTACGGCTTCTATGAGGCTGATTCCGGCGACATCCGCGTGCGTGGCAAGCTCCAGCGCATCCGCTCGTCGCGCGAGGCCATCGCGGCTGGCATTGGCATGGTGCATCAGCATTTCATGCTGGTGGAGACACTCTCTGTCATCGAGAACATCATTCTGGGCGCTGAAGGCGGGCCGATGCTGGCAGGCGGTCTGGCCCGGGCAGGCATGGAACTGGCGCGCCTGTCCAGCACCTATGGCCTTAGCATCGACCCTGACGCCCTTGTCGGCACCTTGCCGGTCGGCCTGCAACAACGCGTCGAAATCCTGAAGGCGCTCTATCGCGGCGCCGAGATTCTCATTCTCGACGAGCCGACCGCTGTGCTGACGCCGCCCGAGGCGGATGCGCTGTTCGAGCTGCTGCGTTCGCTGAAGCGGCAAGGCAAAACAGTGATCCTCATCAC
>JANMMX010000351.1:0-1724 GCA_031373605.1 Allobosea sp.
GCCGATGTGCGCATCACCAACATCGATTTGTCCGGTGGCCGCTCGCGTTTCTCGGTGCTGATCCGCGACCGCAAGCGCGGCACCACTGTCGAGATCGCCGATCTCGTCATGCCGATGCCGGGCCTGCACAATGCCATGAACGCGACGGCTGCTATCGCGGTGGCCTATGAGCTTGGCATCACGCCAGACCGTATCCGTGAGGCGCTCGGCGGCTTTGGCGGCGTGAAGCGGCGCTTCACCAAGACGGGTGAATGGAACGGCGCGCAGATTTTCGATGATTATGGCCACCACCCGGTCGAGATCGCTGCCGTGCTGAAAGCCGCGCGCGCCTCCACCGCCAATCAGGTGATCGCCGTGGTGCAGCCGCATCGCTACACGCGGCTGGCCTCGCTGTTCAACGATTTCTGCACCTGCTTCAACGATGCCGACGCCGTCATCGTCGCGCCGATCTATGCCGCAGGCGAACAGCCCATCGAAGGCGCCAGCCGTGACGACCTGATCGCAGGCCTGAAAGCCCGCGGCCACCGCCACGTCATGGGGATGGACTCACGCCATGCGCTGGCCGGACTGGTGGCAGGGCTGGCCAAACCGGGCGACTACGTGGTGCTGCTGGGGGCAGGGGACATCACCCAGTGGGCTTATGCGCTGCCGGGGGAGCTGGAGGCGTTGCGGGGGTGAGGGGTAAAAGCCGGTCGCTTTCCAACTGTCCGTCGACCTGATAAATTCTTACTATTCTTTGATCGATCAAGGTTTGGTAAAAATGTCAAACACCGCCACCCTCTCCGCCAAGTTCCAGATCTCGATCCCCAAGGCCGTGCGTGACGGGCAGAACTGGCAGGCGGGTCAGGAGTTTGTGTTCATTCCCAAGGGGCGCGGCGTGCTGCTGATGCCGGTGCCGCAACTGAATGATCTGGCGGGCCGCGTTTCGGGAGCCGATACATCCGGTTATCGCGACCGCGACGATCGCTACTGAGCAACCATCTTGAAGCGCGTTGTCGATACTTCCGCCTGGATCGAATGGCTGGTTGCGGGCCCTGCCAAGGCGCAACTGGCGGTTCAGATGCCTGAGCGGGAGAACTGTATTGTCCCGACGATCGTCCAGATGGAACTGGCCAGGTGGCTGACCCGCGAGCGCAACGAAGACGCTGCGGATGAGATGATCGCCTATACGCAGAAATGTCAGGTTGTGCCGCTGGATACGGCGCTCGCCCTGTTGGCCGCCGACTGTGCGCGCGTCCACGGCTTGGCGATGGCAGATGCGATTGTCTATGCCACCGCCATATCGCTGGACGCCGATCTGCTGACCTGTGGCGCGCATTTTGACGGGTTGCCGGGGGACGTCCGAAGCCCGAAACATGCGCATCAAGGCTAGATGCTCACCCCCTTTTGCCTTCCGCTCCCATTTCCCCTATCACCCTCTGAACGCGGTCACGAAAACGTGATGAGGGGGTTGTCTTGGGTGATTATGTCGCGCGGATTCCGATGCAGCTTGCTGTGCCGGAGGCAATGCATTGGGCCATCAAGGATGTGCTCGAGGGCGAATACGAATGCGGCTATGATGGCGTCGGCCTCGACATTCTCGACATTGGCGCCAATGTCGGTTCTTTCGCGCTCTGGGCCACGGCGCGCTGGCCGGGCAGCACGGTCACGTCCTACGAGCCGCATCCCGGCACATTCGACTATCTGACGAAGAACACGGCTTTGCGGCGCGACATCGTGACAGT
>JANMMX010000383.1:0-13402 GCA_031373605.1 Allobosea sp.
CGGCTTGAGCACCTGCTCGCGTTCCTCAGGGAGGCACAGCCCGATGTGCTTTGCCTGCAGGAGCTGAAATGCATGGATGCCGACTTTCCAAGGCTCGAGGTCGAGGCGGCGGGCTATCATGTCGAGACGCATGGCCAGAAAACGTTCAACGGCGTCGCCATCCTGTCGAAAGCCAAGTTAGAGGACGTGCGGCGCGGCTTGCCGGGAGACACCGCAGACGAGCAGTCCCGCTACATTGAAGGTGTGGTGCAGGCAGGTTCGGGAATCATGCGCGTCGCGTCGATCTATCTGCCGAACGGCAACCCGGTTGGCACCGAGAAGTACCCCTACAAGCTGGCATGGATGGCGCGCCTTCAGGCCCATGCGGCTGAACTGCTGAAGCTCGAAGAGCCGCTCGTGCTGGCGGGGGACTACAACGTCATTCCCGAAGCGCGCGATGCGGCGGACCCGGCGGCCTGGGCACAGGATGCGCTCTTCCTGCCACAGACGCGCACAGCCTTTCGCAGCCTCATCAATCTTGGCCTGACGGAAGCCGTGCGAGCCACGAATGACGCCTCCGGCACCTACACGTTCTGGGATTATCAGGCTGGTGCCTGGCCAAGGAACAATGGCATCCGCATCGACCACTTGCTGCTGTCACCGCAGGCCGCTGACAGACTGGCCTCGACGATGATCCACAAACATGTGCGCGGCTGGGAGAAGCCGTCGGACCATGTGCCGGTGAGTGTCGACCTGCGCAGTTAGGCGCTGTTCAGCGCAGTGGCGGACTGCCCGCCATCTGCCGCTGCAAGAGCGCTCGCGCCGCGTCGCGCTCGGACTGGGAGGCAGCGGCCATTGCCGCCTGATGATGCTCGATGATCCAGGCATCGCGCGGCAGTTCGGCGCCGTCGCGCGCCAGTTCCAGCCACATCAGCCCAAGCGCCCGCTGCCGCGGCACGCCGTCGCCACCGCGCAGCAGCATGTCGCCGAACAGGGCGCGCGCACCAACATGGCCCTTCTCTGCGGAAAGCCGCATCCAGCGCGCCGCCTGACGGGGGCTGCGCTCCGTGCCGTGGCCGTCCAGATAAAGCCGGGCGAGTTGATACTGTCCTGCCGGATCGCGGAAGTAGGTGGCGGCATAGTGATACATGTCGAAAGCCTTGGCGTGGTCGGCCTTCACATAGGTGCCCTTGATGCCTTCGAAGAAGAAGCCACCAAGCGCGACAAAGGCGCTGGCCACAATCTGGCCATCGGTCGAGCCGGGCGATTCGTCCGCATTCTCATCGGCGATCTTCGAGAAGTACTCGAAGGCCTTCAGCGCATTGGCGGGCACACCCTCACCTGCTGCATGCATGCGACCAAGCTTGTACTGGGCCACCAGATGCCCCTGCGAAGCGGCATATTCGAGTGCGCGATGCGCACCCGCCTGATCGCCCGCGCTCGAATCGCGCATCCAGGCCCTGAGCGCGTCGCGCGCATTGGCAAAGGGTGCGAGCGGCAGGGCATTGCCAGGAACCAATGACCCCACTGAAGCACTGCTGCGCCCCGCCAGAGGCGATGACGCCTCAGCTTGTGGCGAGACAGCAGAGGGTGCCGCCAGCGCGCCAGGAGCGGGCGCATTGGGAATGGGCCGCGGCGGCAGGAGACGCTCCTCCTGCTGCGCATACACGCCCCCCTGCTGCGCCGCACTTGCGCCCGCGCTCAGGAAGAGCGCGACAGAACCGAAGGTGATGGCTTCAAATATCCGCATAGCAATGGGTTTCCGCCGCGCCACCCGGATGGGTGACCGCGCCGCCTTTGGCAGAACCGACGGTCTGCGCGTATTTCCACAACGCCCCCGAGTTGTAATCAGTCTTGCGCGGCTTCCAGCCTTTTTTGCGGCGAGCCAGCTCGGCATCGGTCAATTTTACCGACAACGTCCCCTTGATGGCGTTCAGTTCGATGATGTCGCCATCCTTGAGCAAGGCGATGGGACCACACACGGCCGCTTCCGGGCCGACATGGCCAACGCAGAACCCGCGCGTGGCGCCGGAGAATCGGCCATCAGTGATGAGGGCCACCTTGTCACCCATGCCCTGCCCGTAAAGCGCTGCCGTGGTCGACAACATCTCGCGCATGCCGGGGCCGCCCTTGGGCCCCTCGTAGCGGATGACGAGGACGTCGCCTTCCTTGTAGCTGCGCGAGCGCACGGCCTCGAAGGCGTCTTCCTCGCAATCGAAACAGCGGGCCGGACCGGAGAAGACCAGTTTGTCGCGGGCCATGCCGGCAACCTTAACGATCGCCCCTTCCGGCGCCAGATTGCCCTTGAGGCCAACCACGCCGCCCGTCTTGGTGATCGGGGTATTGGCTGCAACCACAACATCCTGATCCGGGTTCCATTTCACCGAGGCCAGGTTCTCGGCCATGGTGCGTCCGGTCACCGTCATGCAGTCGCCATGCATGAAGCCGTGGTCGAGCAGCGTCTTCATCAGAAGCGGGATGCCGCCAGCCTCGAACATGTCCTTGGCGACATATCGGCCGCCGGGCTTCAGATCGGCGATATAGGGCGTCTTCTTGAAGATGCGGGCGACATCGAACAGATCGAACTTGATGCCGCATTCATGCGCGATTGCGGGCAGGTGCAGCGCCGCGTTGGTGGAGCCGCCGGAAGCGGCAACCACGGTCGCGGCATTTTCCAGCGCCTTCAGCGTGACGATGTCGCGCGGGCGGATATTGCGCGCGATCAGGTCCATGACGATTTCGCCTGCCGTGTAGCAGAAGGTATCGCGCACCTCGTAGGGTGCCGGCGCGCCGCAGGAATAGGGCAGAGCCAGACCGATGGCCTCGGCGACCGTCGCCATCGTGTTGGCCGTGAACTGCGCGCCACAGGAACCAGCAGAGGGGCAAGCGACCTCTTCGATCTCCTTCAGGTCCTCATCCGACATGGCGCCGACGGAATGTTTGCCAACCGCCTCGAACACGTCCTGAACCGTGATCTGCTGGCCTTTGAAACGGCCCGGCAGGATGGACCCGCCATAAAGGAAGACCGACGGCACATTGAGCCGCACCATGGCCATCATCATGCCGGGCAGCGACTTGTCACAACCGGCCAGCCCCACAAGCCCGTCATAGCAATGGCCGCGCATGGTCAACTCGACCGAGTCGGCGATGACTTCGCGGGAAGCCAGCGAGGACTTCATGCCCTGATGGCCCATCGCGATTCCGTCGGTGACCGTGATGGTGCAGAACTCGCGAGGCGTGCCGTGGGCCGCGGCCACACCCTTCTTCACGGCTTGCGCCTGTCGCATCAGCGCGATGTTGCAGGGTGCTGCCTCATTCCAGCAACTGGCGACGCCAACGAATGGCTGCGCAATCTGACGTTCAGTCAAACCCATCGCGTAATAGTAGGAGCGGTGCGGTGCCTTGGACGGGCCCACGCTCACATGGCGGCTGGGCAGCTTGGATTTGTCGAAAACGCGCGCGTCCATGGTCCGTTATCCTGTCATTGGAGGCCGTCCCTCGGCCCGCGCATGATGTGCCACGCGCGCCATTTGACTGGCAACGGACAGCGTCCGGGTTTCGCGCGCTGAGATTAACGCATGAAGAACCTAAGTCGCCGCCCAAATTGGAACGGTTTCAATGTGTTAGCAGCTATCAGCCAAACAGTTGCTTTGTGGCGGGATCACGGCGGGACATCAGCCCTCCACAGCTGGACCTACAATCAACCGCAAGTGTTGCATCAGTGTCACAAATCCGGCGTCTTGGGCGGCATACATCCGGCGCTGTTCAGCGAAAGGAAGCTTCACGATGAAGGCCTGGATAGCCCGAGGCTATGGCAACCCCGATGTACTGGTGCTGGAAGAGCGCCCCAAGCCGGTCCCAAAGCAAAACGAAATCCTCGTCAGGATCTGCGCCACGAGTGTTTCATCGGCAGATGTGCGTATCCGCACGATGAAGCTGCCACGCGGCTTCGCAAGCATCGGGCGGGTTGTTTTCGGTTTTTCTCGCCCACGCCAGCCAATTTTGGGGTCAGAGTTTTGCGGCATTGTCGAGGCTGCGGGCAAGGATGTCACGGCGTTCAAGACAGGCGATGCCGTGATCGGCTTTGCAGATGCCGGCATGCGCTGTCATGCCGAATACAGGACCATGCCAGCCAGCGGGGCGCTGGCGTTGAAGCCCGACAACCTGTCATTCGAGGAGGCTGCAAGTCTGATGTTTGGCGGCACGACGGCGCTGCATTTCCTCCGCAAGTCCCGCCTTGCCGCAGGCGAGCGGCTCCTCGTCATCGGTGCCTCAGGCGCCGTCGGCAGCGCGATGGTGCAGCTTGGCCGCCACACGGGCGCACATGTCACGGGGGTCACCAGCGGCGGAAACCACGAGCTGGTCGCAGCGCTCGGTGCCCATGAGTTGATCGACTACACCAGACAAGATTTTGCCGCAAAGCCAGATGGCAGGGACGCTGCGTCCTATGATGTGATTGCTGACACGGTCGGCGCATCATCTTTTGCAGCATGCAGGCCGGTGCTGAAGGAGAATGGCCGCTATCTGCCCATAGCAGGCACATTGCGAGACCTTTTGGCGCGCCCTGCGGGCACCAAAGTCTCGATAGGCGGCACCGCATGGGCCAGGCGAGAGGATGTTGTTCATCTGGCCAACCTTGCAGGTATGGGCGTGCTGAAGCCGCTCATCGACACGATCTATCCTTTTGCAAGGCTTCCAGACGCACATGCCCGCGTTGAGACCGGCCGAAAACGCGGCAGTGTCGTCGTGTCGGTCAGCTCGACCTGAGAACAGGCCGGCGATCTTGCTTCACATCACCAGAGGCAGCACGAAGAAACCACCGATGATGATCGCCAGCAGCCCGAAGGTTGCCATCGGCAAGTGCTTCTCGATGAAGAGGCGGATGTTCTCACCGTAATAGTAGAGCGCCACGGCAAGGATCGAGAAGAAGGTCAGACGTGACACAGCCATGCCGATCGTGAACTTGATGAGATCGAAATGCAGGAAGCCGGACATGATCGTGACGATCTTGAACGGGATCGGTGTGACGCCCTTGGTCAGCAACACCCAGAACCAGTAGCCCTGCGAACCCTGCACAAGTTGAGCGGCTTTCTCAGTAAGGCCGTAGAAAGCAATGATCCACTGCCCGACCGTGTCATAGAGCAGCGAGCCGATGGCATAGCCTGCATAGCCACCGCTCACTGCGCCCGCAGTGCACACCAGCGCATAGAACCAGGCCCGATGGGGCTTGGCGAGGCACATGGGAATCAGCAACGGAATCGGCGGAATCGGGCTTATCGAACTCTCGAGAAAGGTGACTATGAAGAGCACCCAGACGGCGCGCGGATGGCTGGCATAGGACACAACCCAGTCATAGGCACGCTTGAGCATGGAGCTTCCGGATCACATCAGATTGTCAGGATCGACCGACCCTTGTTGGCAGCGGCAAGTAGCGCAGCAAATCATGAAAGACCAGTGACTGTCCGGGGGTTTTTGCAAGGCACTTGCTCAACAGCCCCCCAATGCCGGGGCACGAGGCCCCGGCTGGGTGGCATCAGTGCCCTCAATCCTCGGCTGACAGGATCCTGGCCCTGAACAGGAAGCCGGATGCAAGACCGCCGAGGACCGGCGCAATCATATAGAGCCAGAGTTGGGCGACAGCCTGCCCGCCAACATAGACGTTTGGCGCCAGGGAGCGGGCCGGGTTGGCCGAGATGCCGGACAGCTGCGCAAAGGTGATGTGCAGAAGGGCAAGTGTCAGGCCGATGACGAGGCCTGCGACATTGCCGCCACCGCCCTTGGCCTGGGTTACGCCCAGAATCACGGCAGTGAAGATGAAGGTCACAAGAAACTCGACGAGAAATGCCGACATGACCGACCAGGTGCCGAAGGTTGTGTGGCCAAGCCCTGCGGTCTGGATGTTGTAGCCTCCAGCCTTGCCGGTGAGGATCAGCGCCAGAAGTCCCGCACCGATGAAGCCGCCAATGAACTGTGCAATGATGTAGCCAGGCACGTCCTTGCTGTCGAAACGACCGGCGGCCCACAGCGAAAGTGTCACAGCCGGATTGATGTGGCACCCCGAAACCGGACCAATGGCATAGGCCATTGCCGTTACGGAAAGCCCGAAGGCGAGCGATATCGGCAAGATGCCGTTTGGTAATGATCCACCATAGCCAGCCAATGCGACAGAGCCGCAGCCGACCAATACAAGCACAGCTGTGCCAATTGCCTCTGCAAGATAGCGCTTCATTTGATGTCCCCTCATTGCAGCGCAAATTTGCGCTTTCAGACTTTAGTCGATTCTTCACAAACACAAAGACGGCTGGAGAAACGGCGCTGTCGTGACACCTGTGTGACGCCAGCGCGCCGTCTTCTCCTTGCCAGGCCTCCATTTCAGCCAAGGCGTTGACCTTGCCGCGAACGCCTCCTATGAGAGCGCCCGTGAGAGCGCGTAGCTCAGCTGGTAGAGCAACGGACTTTTAATCTGTAGGTCCAGGGTTCGAATCCCTGCGCGCTCACCACCCTCTCACCGGTTTGGGCTGGGGTTGCTCCGTTTGGAGTGATGCCCGGAACCGTCAAAGGCAGGAGCTGCTTCATGGTCACCAATGGCAGCGTTTCAGCCGGATCCGTCACCTTCGCAAACGATGCACCGCTGGCGCTGATCGCTGGCCCCTGCCAGATGGAAAGCCGGGCGCATGCGCTCGAATTGGCAATTGCACTGAAGGAAATCGCGTCTGCGCTGAACATCGGGCTGGTGTTCAAGACATCCTTCGACAAGGCCAATCGCACGAGTGCGCGCGGCCAGCGCGGCATGGGGCTGAAGGCCGCCCTGCCCGTTTTTGCCGAAATTCGCGAGGTCACCGGCCTGCCTGTGCTGACCGATGTGCATGATGCTGCCCAATGCGCGCGTGTGGCCGAAGTCGTGGACATCCTGCAGATTCCGGCCTTTCTCTGCCGCCAGACCGATCTCCTGCTGGCTGCTGCTGCCACCGGACGCGTGGTCAATGTCAAGAAGGGCCAGTTCCTGGCGCCATGGGACATGGTCAATGTCGTGGCCAAGCTCACCGAGGCCGGCAATCCCAATGTGCTGGTGACCGAGCGGGGTGCGTCGTTTGGTTACAACACGCTGGTTTCAGACATGCGCGCGCTGCCGATCATGGCGCAGACGACTGGCGCACCAGTGATCTTCGATGCGACGCATTCGGTGCAGCAGCCGGGTGGCAGGGGGTCGTCCTCCGGCGGCCAGCGCGAGTTTGTGCCGGTTCTGGCACGCGCGGCGGTCGCGGTTGGCGTGGCAGGCGTCTTCATCGAGACGCATCCCGACCCGGACAAGGCCCCCTCTGACGGGCCCAACATGGTGCCGCTGCGCGAGTTCCGTGCGCTGGTTGCACAGCTGCAGGGCTTTGACGCCCTTGCCAAGGCTGTTGTGCCTGCTAAGCCCGGGCATGGCTGAAGCCGCACCTGCTCCTCCGCAAGTCTCGATCCGCCCGCTGATCCTCGTGCTGGGGGTTTGCGGCTTTGCCTCAACCTTCACGATGCGGCTGGTTGACCCGATCGTGCCAACGCTCGCTGGCGAATATGGCCGGAGCATTCCGCAGATCGCGATGATCGCGACAGCGTTTTCATTTTCCTACGCGCTGGGCCAGCCCTTTCTCGGGCCAATTGCCGACAGCGCGGGCAAAGTGCGCACCATCGTTGTGTGCCTGATGCTGCTTGGGCTGTTTTCGGTGCTCTCCGCTTTTGCGCCGAGTTTCGAGTTGCTGACGCTGGCCCGCAGCATCACCGGCGTTGTCGCCGGCGGTATCATACCCGTTGCCATGGCGGCCATCGGTGATCGGGCGCCTGTCGCCGGACGGCAAGCCGCGCTCGGCCATTTCATGGTGCTGACGCTGGTGGGCCAGATGTCGGGCGCCGCCTGCTCAGGCTTTGTGGCCGACTATCTTGGCTGGCGGTCAGTGTTCTTTATGGCCGCCATGCTGGCGCTGCTGGCGGCCCTGCTGGCGCAGGTCGCACTGAAACCGCGCCCGGATGCACAGCGCAAGCCGCTCAGCCTCAAGGGGGCGCTGGCAGGCTATGGCGTCGTGTTTTCCAACCCTCGTTCGAGGTTGCTGTATGGGCTTGTCGTGCTGGAAGGTTCGCTGGTCTTTGGCCTGCCGCCCTATGTTGCTGCAATTCTCGCGCAGCGCTCGGGCGTTGGCGCAAGCGAGGCCGGCCTGGCCATCGCCGGCATGGGCCTTGGCGGCCTGATCTACGGGTTGGCAACGGCGCAGCTTGTCGGCTGGCTCGGCCAGCGCCGCATGATGATTGCAGGGGGGCTGTGCATGGCGGCAGCCATGCTGATCTTCACGCTGCCCCTGCCGTGGTGGACGGCCATTGCGCTGTTCATCCTGCAGGGCTTTGGTTTCTTCCTCCTGCACGGCACCTATCAGGCGCTGGCGACAGAGCTTTCGCCATCAGTACGCGGCTCGGCCATGGCGCTGTTTGCCTGCTCGCTCTTTCTGGGCCATGCCATTGGCCCGCTGGTCGTCGGGTTTGGCCTGAGCGTCATAGGCATGCCGGCGACGCTGGTCTGTCTCGCGGTCGGCACGGCGCTGGTGGGCTATGTCTCGGGCAATGTCCTGAAGGTCGAGGATCAGCGTCCACGATAGGGCGCAACCCCTTGATCGGGCAGCCAGAGACCCTTGGGCGGCTCGCCCGTCTGCCAGAACACGTCGATCGGGATGCCGCCGCGCGGATACCAGTAACCACCGATGCGGAACCAGCGCGGATCGAGCAGCGCAACCAGCGTCTTGCCGATGCCAACCGTGCAATCCTCGTGGAAGGCACCGTGGTTGCGGAAGCTGGAGAGATAGAGCTTCAGCGATTTGGATTCGACCAGCCAGTCACCCGGCAGGCAATCAATCACCAGAATGCCGAAATCCGGCTGGCCGGTCACCGGGCAGATCGAGGTGAACTCCGGACAGGTGAAACGCGCCAGATAATCCGTGCCCTTGTGCGGGTTTGGCACGCGGTCGAGCCTCGCCTGTTCCGGTGACTGCGGCAGGCTCGTGGTCTGGCCAAGCTGAAGCGTGGCGGCGTCTAGGGTCATGGCGGGCTCCTGTGCAAGCCCGCGTTCTAGGGCAAGAGCAGCTGCGGCGCGACCCTTTTTGTCAGCGCTTCCTGCCTTGCGGCCGCATGGCTCAGGCTGCCGCCAGGAAGGCTGTGAAGCGCTTGGCTTCAGTCTCGAGGCGTCCGGCATCGGCTGCGAAGGCATCAGCTGCGGCCACCACATCGTCGCTGACCTTGCGGGTTTCCTCTGCCGAGCCCGCCACATCGGTGACGTTGGCAACGACGAGCGCTGTCTGGCGTGCGGCTTCCGCCATCGAACGGCTGATCTCGACGGATGCCGCCAGTTGCTCGTCGACCGTCGCGCCAACGCGGCCGGCAATCTCATTCAGCTGGTTGATGGTTGATTCGATCTCGCGCGTGGTGCCCACTGCCGTGCTGGTCGCGCTCTGTATCGCCATGATGCGGCGGCTGATCTCATCCGTCGCCTGCCCTGTCTGGCTGGCAAGTTGTTTCACCTCGGCTGCCACCACAGCAAAGCCACGCCCGGCCTCGCCTGCGCGGGCGGCTTCGATGGTGGCATTGAGGGCCAGCAGGTTGGTCTGTTCGGCGATGGCCTGGATCAGTGCCACGACCTTGCCGATGTCGGCTGACGAGGTCGAGAGGGTGCTGATCGAGTCGGCCGTTTCCTTGACCAGACGCGCGGCTTGGCCCGCGACACCATTGGCCTGCGCACATTGGCGGCTGATTTCGCTGACGGTAAACTCCATCTGCTGGGAGGCGGCAGCCACATGCTGGATCTGGTCCAGCACGGACTGGCTGGCCTGCGAGACCGAGCCCGCCTTCTGGCCCGACATGTGAGAGGCATGCTGCAGCCGCGAAGCCGTCTGTGAAAGCTGCTCGACACCCGCCAGAAGCGAGCTGGAAACGGAATTGATCGTCCCGTCAAAATGCGCCGACATGTCTGAAGTCACACGTTTACGCTCATCTTCAAGTGCTGCCCGGTTGAGGTCTTCAATCGCTTTTTCATCGGCAGCGCGATCCCGCATGCGCATCCGCACATCGGCGACCGACCGGGCAATGGTGCCAAACTCGTCGCTGCGATCGACACCCTCGACCTTGGCATCCAGCTCGCCCGAACCCAGGCGCGCGACCGATCGCTCAAGACGCTTCAGCGGACGCCCGATACTTGCAGCCCAGAACAGCGACGCCAGCATGATCAGCAGCACCGAAATGCCACCTGCCATCGCCATGCTGCGACGGGCTTCTGTCACCATGGCATCTATATCTTCGATGTGGACACCAGTGCCGATGAACCACTGCCATTCCGGCACGCCGGCAACATAGGCAACTTTCAGGGAGGGATCCTTTGTGCCAGGCTTTTTCCAGAGATACTCGACGATGCCACCTGATCGGGTGCGAACAACATCCATCATCTCGCGGATCAGCAGCTTGCCATTCTCGTCGCGCAGCCCGCTCTTGTCGGAACCTTCAAAGCCCTTCAGGAACGGATGCATCACGCCAAAGCCGCGCATGTCATAGACGAAGAAGTATTCCTCGCCGGAATAGCGCAGTGGCCTCACGGCCTCGATGGCATTCTTCTTGGCTTGCTCAGGGGTGACCTCGCCCCGCTTGGCGCGCTCCACCTCGGCCTGAACGGCCGAGACGCCCAGCTCGACATGCATCTTGAGTTCGGCATGTTTGCGCGCAATGAGCCCTGCCTCGATGTGATTGCCCGCGATCCAGACCAGCGCACCAGCAGCCGCGCACATCATCAGGACCAGCGCGATCATGCGCGCCCGGATGTTCATGCGGAAAAATGGCAGCCCGGCCAATGGCGCGCGCTTCCTGGAAGCCGCGTTTGCAGCAATTGTCATGTTTCCGGCCCCCAGTGCCGCGATGTCGGAATCGACGTCTTGTTGACTTGAGGTAACCAGAACGCGGTTAACGCCCTGTTAATAGACCAAAGTCGTAGAAGTCCGACCTGAGGGTCTTCCCCTTGTGGCGCAGCTTCTCTATGACGCGAGCGACCACGTTCGTGGTGTTATCCGGCCCCCCTTCCAGACGAGGAACTCCCATGACAGCGATCATCGGCATTTCAGCCCGCCAGATTCTCGACTCGCGCGGCAACCCGACCGTCGAGGTCGACGTGGCGCTGGAGGATGGCTCATTCGGTCGGGCTGCGGTGCCATCTGGCGCATCGACCGGTGCGCATGAAGCCGTCGAGCTGCGCGATGGCGACAAGACGCGCTATCTCGGCAAGGGCGTGCTGAAGGCCGTGGAAGCGGTCAACACTGTCATTGGCGACGCTCTGATCGACATGGATGCCGAGGACCAGGTGGCCATTGACGAGGCAATGCTGACGCTGGATGGCACACCGAACAAGGCGAAGCTTGGCGCCAACGCAATCCTCGGTGTCTCGATGGCTGTGGCCAAGGCAGCGGCTGATTCGTCTGGCCTGCCGCTCTACCGCTATGTCGGTGGCACGCAGGCCCGCGTGTTGCCTGTCCCGATGATGAACATCGTCAATGGCGGCGTCCATGCCGACAACCCCATCGACTTCCAGGAGTTCATGGTGATGCCGGTTGGCGCGCCGTCCCTCTCGGAAGCCGTGCGCTGGGGTGCAGAGATTTTTCACACGCTGAAATCGGCGCTGAAGGCAGCAGGCCATAACACCAATGTGGGTGACGAGGGTGGCTTTGCCCCAAATCTGCCATCGGCTGAGGGCGCGCTCGATTTCTGCATGAAGGCCATCGAGAGCGCCGGCTTCAAGCCGGGCAAGGATGTCTATCTCGCGCTCGATTGCGCTGCGACCGAGATGTTCAAGAAAGACGCCTATCATTACGAGGGCGAAGGCAAGACACGCTCCATCGAGGAGCAGGTTGCCTATCTCGCCAAGCTCGTTGGAGCCTATCCGATCTTGTCCATCGAAGATGGCATGTCCGAGGATGACTGGAAGGGCTGGAAGCTGCTGACCGATGCCGTTGGCGCCAAGTGCCAGCTGGTGGGTGATGATCTCTTCGTCACCAATGTCACGCGCCTCTCGCAGGGCATCAAGACCGGCACGGCCAATTCGATCCTCGTCAAAGTCAACCAGATCGGCACGCTGACTGAGACACTTTCGACGGTGGAGATGGCGCATCGTGCCGGTTACACCGCCGTGATGTCGCATCGCTCGGGCGAGACCGAGGACACCACGATTGCCGATCTGGCGGTTGCCACCAATTGCGGGCAGATCAAGACTGGCTCGCTCGCCCGCTCCGACCGGTTGGCCAAGTACAACCAGCTCATCCGCATCGAGGAAGAGCTTGGCAGCCAGGCTATCTATGCTGGCCGCAGTGCCGTCAAGGCGCTTGGCTGAGACGTCCGGCTTGCACGGTTCAATGGAGGCTGCGCGTGCCATCAGCGCGGGCAGCCATGCGACAGGCGCGCTGCGGATAGGGACTGCGCGCTGTAAACAGTTTGCATGACAGATGTCGGCCACCTTGCCCTGACCCGCGCCCAGATCATGGCGAGCCTCGGCATGGGGCTGTGCGTGCTGATCTATGGCGCCAATTTCGTCATCAGCCGCCACGCGGTTCTGAACGGGCTTTCACCAGATGACCTTCTGGCGTTGCGCTTTTCAGTGGCAGGGCTTCTGCTGTTGCCGATCTTTCTGAAAGCGGGTGGCTTTCGCGATTGTGCTGGCGTCGGCTGGCCACGCGGGCTGCTGCTGACGCTGATGAGCGGCCTGCCGATGAGCTGGCTGATGCTGACCGGCCTCTCGCTCGCTCCCGCCGCACATGGCGCCAGCATCGGGCCTGGCACGGTGACGCTGATCGGCCTGATCGGCTCTGTCGCGATGTTCGGCGCCATCGTGACACGCCAGCTCATGCTGGGCATTGTCGCCGTGCTGGCGGGACTGACCTGCCTCGCCATTGCAGGCTCCACCAGCACCACGCCGCAGATCATCTGGGGTGATCTGTGCTTTCTGGGCGTAGGCCTTCTGTGGGGCTTTTATCCGCTGCTGATCCAGCGCTGGAAGGTGGACGGCCTGCATGCCACGGCCATCGTCTCCGTGCTGTCGATGGCCTACCTGCCGTTCTATGCGCTGTTCTTCTTCCGGGGCTTCGATGTGGCACCTGCCTGGGTGCTGATTGCCCATGGCTTCAATCAGGGTGTGCTTAACGTCATTATCGGCCTGTGGATCTGGGGCTGGTCCGCGCATGTGCTCGGCGCGGCGCGCGTCGGGCGCTTCCCGCCGATGATCCCGGTGACAGGGACCGTCCTTGCCATTCCGATTCTCGGCGAAATCCCCGGCATGCTGCAATGGACCGGCATCGGGTTGATCGTGACCGGGCTGTTTGTTGCGGCGTGGAAGAAATCATCGCCGCCGGCGTGAGATAACCGTCAGGGCCAG
>JANMMX010000412.1:0-2365 GCA_031373605.1 Allobosea sp.
ATCAAGACACGCGGCCACATCGAGTGTGGCGTGCATCTGGGCTTGCCGGGCTTTTCCTTCGCCAATGACAAGGGCGAGTGGACGGGGCTCGATGTCGATTTCTGCAAGTCACTGGCCGCCGCCGTTCTGGGCGATGCCACCAAGGTGAAGTTCACCCCCACCTCCGTGCAGCAGCGCTGGCCCATCCTGCAATCGGGCCAGGTCGATCTGCTGGCGCGCAACTCGACCATCACCTATTCGCGCAATGCCTCGCTGGGCATCCATTTCCAGGGTATCAACTTCTATGAAGGCCAGACCTTCGTGGTTCGCAAGAAGGCCAATGCGAAGACCGCCAAGGACCTTGATGGCGCGTCGATCTGCGTTGCTGCCGGCTCGACCGAAGAGAAGAACGTGGTGGACTGGTTCCGTGAGCGGAACATGAAGCTCACCATCACCAACTTCCAGAAGAACGATGATGCCATCGCCGCCTATGACTCGGGCCGCTGCGATGCCTATACTGCTGGCGTTGGCGCTCTCGCAGGCCAGCGCGCCAAGCTGAAGGCGCCGGATGACCACATGATCCTGACCACGCCGATCTCGAATGATCCGCAGGGTCCGGTGACGCGCTGGGGCGATGATCGCTGGCAGACCGTGGTGCGCTGGGTGCTGAACGGCACGATTGCGGCCGAGGAACTGGGCATCACCTCCAAGAATGTCGATGACATGAAGGCGAACTCCAAGAGCGCAGAAGTGCGCCGTCTGCTGGGTGTCGAAGGCAATTTCGGCGCCATGCTCGGCCTGCCGAATGACTGGATGTACAACGCCATCAAGCAGGTCGGGAACTATGGCGAGAGCTTCGAGCGCACGGTTGGCATGGGCTCGACCCTGAAGCTCGAGCGTGGCCAGAACGCGCTCTGGACCAAGGGCGGCCTGCTCTTCACTCCGCCATTCCAGTGAGACCGGCCTCGCGCCTGAGCCGTTCAACGGCATCAGGCGCGGGCCCATTGTTGCAAGGCCCTCTCCCGGCCTTGCCAACAGCAGCGTCCGTCATCGCTTGCGCGGGGCGGGCGCTGTCTGATGCAGCCCTTTTGCAGAATTGCGCGCACTTCATGACCAGCCTTTCCGCCCTCCTCAATGACAAGCGCGTGCGCGACATCCTGTATCAGGTGGGCGCGCTGGTCGGCATTGTCGGGCTGCTGGTCTATTTCATCCGCAACGCGTCGGAAAACATGGTCAAGGCCGGCATCGCGTCGGGCTTTGATTTCCTGGGTCGCACCTCGGGCATCGACGTTCCCTTCGTTCTGAATGGCTACGAGCCATCGGGCACGATCATGTCGCTGTTCTGGACAGGGGTGGTCAACACCATCTTCGTCTCGTTTATCGCCATGGTGCTTGCGACACTTCTCGGCTTTGCCATCGGCATCGCACGCCTCTCGAAGATATGGCTGCTGTCGGCGCTGGCGGGCGGCTATATCGAATTTGTCCGCAACATCCCGCTCTTGTTCTTCGTGCTGTTCTGGTATTTCGGCGTGCTGGCGGCATTGCCCGGCCCGCGCGACAGCATCAGCTTTTTCGGCGTGGCCTTCCTCAACAACCGCGGCCTGACCGTGCCGACGCCCGAACAGGGCGCGGTGTTCAAATGGGTGTGGCTTGGCATCATTGTCGCCTGCGCGCTGCAATGGGGCGTCACCCGCTGGGGCCGGGCGCGCAAGGCGGCCACGGGTCAGGACTCGCCGGTGCTTCTGATCGGCCTCGTGCTTTGCGGGCTGGTACCGATCGTGCTGTTCACGCTCGCCAGCCTCTCGACCAGCTGGGAAGTGCCAGCATTGCGCGGCTTCAACTATCGCGGCGGCTTCGTCATCATCCCTGAATTCGTGGCGCTGCTGGCGGCGCTCGTCACCTATACGGCGGGCTTTGTCGCCGAGATCGTGCGTGGTGGAATCATGGCTGTGCCCAAGGGGCAGATCGAGGCGGCATCTGCGCTGGGCCTGCGCCAGACGCGCACCTTGCGCCTCGTGGTGGTGCCGCAGGCGATGCGCGTCATGGTGCCACCCATGACCAGCCAATATCTGAACGTGCTGAAGAACTCGTCCTTCGGCGCGGCGATTGCCTATCCTGACATTGTCAGCCTGTTCATGGGTTCAGCGCTGAACAACACCGGGCAGGCGATCGAGATCATCGCCATGACATTGGCCGTTTATCTTGTGATCGGGCTCGCGGTTTCCGGCTTCATGAACTGGTACAACGCCAAGACTGCGCTGGTGACGCGATGAGCACGGCTGCTCTCGACATGGTGCGCGCACCCGCACGCTCCAGCGCCTTGTCCCGCTGGCGCACGCGCCTGTTCGGCACGCCGGTGACGGCGGCGGTCTCGCTCGCCATCGGC
>JANMMX010000416.1:0-6233 GCA_031373605.1 Allobosea sp.
GCGCCCTTGATGCGCGCCAGCAGCATCCGCGCACCCAGAGAGCCCATCAGCAAGCGGGGCGTGACCACGGTCGTGATCGGGCGTGGCAGCACGGCGTTGATGCCAAGCCCGTTGAAGCCGACGATCCCGATGTCTTCCGGCACCGCCAGCCCCTGCCTTTCGCAGGTTGACAGGCCGCCAAATGCCATGTGGTCATTGAGATAGCAGATGCAGTCGGGTCGCTCGCGGCCCATGCCAAGCAGGGCGTTTGTTGCGTTCATGCCGGCTTCGAACGAGGCATGTTTCTCGCTGCGCCTGACGATGATCTCGCCGAGCCCGGCTTCCAGAAACGCAGCCCGCATGCCAGCCAGCCGCTTTTCGGCACGTGGGTCCCTGCCTTCCTCCACTCCTGCGAAGGCGGGCCTGCGGTAACCGCTGGTGACCAGATATTCCCCGATGGTGCGGCCCGCGGCCTCGTGGTCAATGCCCACGCAGATGTCGATCGGGTCGCTGCGCTGATCCCAGATCTCCACCGTGGGAATCTTCGCCAGACGAAGCTGGTGGCGCACGGCTTGCGTGTGATCGACACCGCTCAGGACGACGCCTGCGGGTTTCCAGTCGATCATGCGCTCGACCCACAATTCCTCGCGCCGGCTGTCATAGTCGGAATTGTCGATCACCAGATCGAAGCCCGCCATATCGAAGGTGTGGCGCATGCCGTCGAGAATGTCGGCAAAGACCTCGTTGAACAGCGTGGGCAGGGAAATGCCGATCAGCGTCGAGTGCGACGCCGCCAGCGAGCGCGCCGTCCGGCTCGGGCGGTAGCCCAGCGCCTTGGCCGCCTCGATGATCTCGTCCCGCTTGGCCCTGGAAACACCCTCGACACCGCGCATGGCGCGCGACACCGTCATGATGCTGACGCCGACCCGTTCGGCCACATCCTGAATGCTGGGAGATTGTCGTGCCATCGCGCCACGTTAGCGCTAACGTTGATTTCCCGTCCAGCCGATTAACAGCACCGGGGCGATGGCCCATAACTTCACAAAATAAGAAGACAGGCTTGGGAGGTCTGATTGCCGGAGATCGTGTTCGATCGGGTCGAGAAGCGTTTTGGCGCGGTTCAGGTCCTGCCACCGCTCGACCTGAAGCTGAAAGATGGCGAGTTCACGGTGCTGGTCGGGCCGTCGGGCTGCGGCAAGTCGACGACGTTGCGCATCCTCGCGGGCCTTGAATCGCTGACAGCCGGTGAAATCTATTTCGACGGCAAGCCCATCAGCCGCCTCGATCCCAAGGACCGCGACATCGCTATGGTCTTCCAGGATTATGCGCTCTACCCGCACATGAACATTGCGAAGAACATGTCCTTCGCGCTGCGCCTGAAGCGTGTTCCCAGGGCCGAGATCGATGCCAAGGTGAAGGCAGTGGCTGGCATGCTGAACATCGGGCATCTGCTCGACCGCAAGCCCGGAGAGTTGTCGGGCGGCCAGCGCCAGCGCGTTGCGATGGGCCGGGCCCTGACGCGCGATGCCGGCACATTCCTCTTTGACGAGCCGCTCTCCAACCTCGATGCCAAGCTGCGCGCCAAGCTGCGAACCGAGCTGGCCGAGATGCGCACGCGCATCGACAAGAACATGGTCTATGTCACCCACGATCAGGTCGAGGCCATGACGCTTGGTGACCGCATCGTCGTGATGTCGGAGGGGGTCATCCAGCAGCAGGGCACGCCCAAGGAGCTGTTTGAAAACCCGGTCAACCAGTTCGTGGCGGGCTTCATCGGCAGCCCCACCATGAATTTCATGGATGGCGAACTCATCCGCGAGAATGACGCACTGATGGTTCGCGGCGATGGCTACGCCTTGCCGCTCGACATGGCTGTTGCGGCGCGCGCCCAGCCAGCCTCTGCTGCGGTTGTCGTCGGCTTGCGGCCATCAGCCTTCACGCTCGACATGGCCGGGCGTGCTCCGATCGCGCTCCGCGTGATCGTGGCTGAATATCTCGGCACGAATTCGGTTCTGGCGACACGGTGCGGCACCAGCGATGTGCTTGTGGAGATCGGCAGCGCAAACCTGCCGAAATCGGGCGAGACCGTCACCTTCGGTGTCCGTCCGCAGGACGTGATGGTGTTCGACAAGACAACGGGAAAGACGCTGTGAGGCCATCACAGCGCCAACACAGGGAGAGAAGCATGAAGAAAGCAATCAAGGCCATGATGTTCGGGGCAAGCCTCGGCTGCCTCGTCATGGCAGCGGCGATCCCGCAAGCTGCCGCTGATCCGTACCAGCCGCACCGGGGCAAGTCGCTGGTCGTCAACTTCCCGGCGCACCCGCATTATACCGCGGTGATGAAGGTTCTGCCGGAGTTCACGAAAGAAACCGGCATCAAGGTCGAGGTCGACCAGCTCGAGTTCCTCAAGATGCGCGAGAAGCAGACGCTGGAGCTGACCAAGGCGCGCGGCGATTATGATCTGATCTCGTATGTCGTGTTCTCGAAGGCCGATTATGTCTTCGCCGACCAGCTCGAAAATCTGGCGCGCTATTTCATGAATCCGCGCCTGGCAGACCCGGCCTTCGATCCGGAAGACATCATCCCCGGCTACATGCAGAACATCGGCGTGGCCGGCGGTGCAAAAGGCTACCTGCCCGGCCCCACCGGTTCGCTGTTCGGCATTCCTTTCGGCTCGGAGACCTCGATCCTGGGCTATCGCAAGGACATCTTTGCCAAGCACAACCTGAAAGTCCCGACCACTTATGACGAGATGGTCGATCTCGCCTGCAAGATCCCGCAGCTCGAGAAG
This sequence comes from Allobosea sp., assembly GCA_031373605.1. GTDB lineage: Bacteria > Pseudomonadota > Alphaproteobacteria > Rhizobiales > Beijerinckiaceae > Allobosea. The sequence goes on from JANMMX010000416.1 coordinate 2,774, forward strand.
GGCATGGGCGGTCTGGCCTCGCGCGCCGCTTCCGGCCATCATGCGGCGCACGCCTATCTCCTGCATCTCGCACCGCTCGGCGGGCGCGTTTTCGATGACAACTGGAACCCGATCATCAACAATGCCGCTGGCATCAAGGCTGCCGAAACACTCAAGAAGATCGTCGATTGCGGGCCTGAAGGTGCCAAGACCTTCGGAGTCGCTGAAGCCGGTGCCGCTTTCCTGCAAGGCAAGACGGCGATGTATCTCGACTCGACCGTCTTCGCCGGTCAGGTCGACAATCCAGCCCAGTCCAAGGTGGTTGGCCAGGTCGGCTGGGCCATGCACCCGATGGGCGTGCGGCGCGGCTCGCAGACGGGCGGCTTTGGCATTGCCATCCCGCGCAATGCGAAGAACAAGGAAGCCGCCTTCCTGCTGATGCAATGGCTCACCTCCAAGCGCGTCGACAAGATGATCGCGCTTGAGGGTGGCAACCCGATCCGCTTCTCGACCCATGCCGATGCACAGGTGAACGCCAAGTTCCCCTACATGTCGACCTTCGGCGAAGCCTTGAAACATGCCGATCCGGACTGGCGCCCGATCATCCCGGCATGGGGCAAGATCAATGCTGATCTGGGAACGACGCTGTCCAAGGTGCTGACCGAGAACCTCGACATCAAGCAGGCCTTTGACGGCATCGCTGCCCGCACCAAGACCGTCATGACCGAAGCGGGCTACGACACGTTCCGGAAGTAGTCCGGCAAGGAATCCATACCGACAGGATCGCGGCGCGGGGATTGCTCCGCGCCGCGCCTCCAGCGACGAAAACCCGCGAAAGTCACCATGCAGGCCGCCAACACCTCGAGGCTCACGCCCTATCTGTTTCTCGCACCAGCGATCGTCATCCTGATGGTCGCGCTGATGTATCCCATCGGCTACATGGTCTATGCGAGTTTCCTGGACTGGAACCCGAGCCAACGGATCGGCGAGGCCGGCTGGGTGGGCCTTCGCAACTACATTTTCCTGCTGAACGACCCCAAATTTCGCGAATCCTTTGGCGTGACGCTGATTTTCGCGGCCTCGGTCGTGACCATCGAGATGGTTCTCGGCGTGGGCCTGGCGTTGCTGCTCGACCGCAACATCCGGGGCATGTCGGTGCTGCGCACACTGTTCATCCTGCCCATGATGATCGCGCCCATCGTGGTCGGCCTGATGTGGCGCTACATGTATCATCCCACCGTCGGCACCTTTAACCGCACGCTGAAATGGTTCGGGCTGGACCCTGTGCCCTGGCTGTCGGATGCAGGCTGGGCGCTCACGGCTGTCATCATTGCCGACATCTGGCAGTGGACGCCCTTCATCTTCATTCTGGCGCTCGCTGCGCTGCAATCGCTGCCGCGCTCAGCCTTGGAAGCGGCGCGCATCGATGGCGCAAATGGCTGGCAGCAGATCATCCATATCAAGCTGCCGCTGATGGTGCCGGTGCTGGTTGTGACAGGGCTCCTCCGGCTCATCGATGCTTTCAAGGTGCTCGAGGTGGTGCTTGTGCTGACCAATGGCGGGCCGGGGCTCTCGACGGAAATCTTGTCGCTGCGCATTTCGCGAACGGCCTCCGAGTTCCGCGAGCTTGGGGTTGCGGCGGCCATGTCGAACATCCTGCTGCTTCTCCTGCTCGTGCTGACGCTTGCCATGTTCGCCTTCAACAAGATGAACGAGACAAGGGCGGCCCGGCTTCGGGCTGCCGCTGAAAAGGGAGGCCATTGATGACCGCTGCCGCACCCCAGCGCCAGCACCCCGGGTTTTACGCGCTGGTCGTGGCACTTGTGATCATGTCCGTTGGCCCGATTGTGCTGATGCTCATCACCTCGCTGCGCCTCAACGTGGAGATCATGAGCGACACGTCGAGCCTTCTCTTCATGCCGACGCTGCGCAACTACGAGACGGTGCTTTGCGACGTGCTCTGGTACACGCCGAATGTTGCCGGCGTCTGTGATCCGACCTTCGCGCGGGCGCTCGGCAATTCGCTGTTCATCAGCACCATTGCCACGGTGCTGACACTCGTGCTCGGCTGCATGGCAGCCTATGCGATCGTGCGCTTCCGGTTCTTTGGCCGCGACGGGCTTTCGCTCATGACACTTATCATGCGCATGGTGCCGCCTGCAGTGCTGCTGGTGCCGGTGTTCGGCATCTGGACCTTCCAGTTCTGCATCGGCGACAGCTGCGCGGCTGGCACGCACTGGGGCATCATCCTGATCTATGTGGCGATGAACCTGCCCTTCGTGATCTGGATTCTGCAGAGTTTCATCGCGCAGGTGCCGATCCAGCTGGAAGAGGCCGCGCGCATTGACGGGGCCGGGCCATTCCGCGTGTTCTTCCTCATCGTTCTGCCGCTGATCAAGCCCGGCCTTGCGGCAGCTGCCATCTTCACCTTCCGCATCGCCTGGAACGAGTTCCTGCTGGCCAACGCCCTGGCGGACCGCAAGACGCGCACCGTGCCGGTGACCATCGTGAATTCGCTGACCGAGTACAACATCGACTGGGGCGTCATCATGGCGACGGGTATGCTGCTGGCGGTGCCACCGATCATCTTCACGCTGCTGGCCTCGCGCCAGATCATCACCGGCATGACGGCCGGCGCCGTGAAGGGTTGAGACGGGCTGCCCACGATGATCGAGTGGCTCCTTTCCCCCATTGATGCTGGCAGGGTGCACGCCGTCAGCGAGGCTGTCGCCTGGCATGGTCGAAGCATGACGCTTGCCTGGGGTTTTCTGGTGCCTGTCGGCGTGCTCGCAGCGCGCTTCTTCAAGATACTGCCCGGCCAGGATTGGCCACGCATGCTTGACAGCAATGCCTGGTGGCTGACGCACCGCATCGTGCATTATGCCGCCGGTGTGCTGACAATGGCCGGTCTGGTGCTTGTGCTGCGCGGCCTCATGCAACTTGGTGCCAGTGGCACACACGCGATTTTCGGCTGGGCTGTGGTGGCCCTGGCCTGCGGACAGTTTCTCGGAGGCTGGTTTCGCGGCAGCAAGGGCGGGCCGACCGACCCCCATGCGGATGGCTCGCTGCGCGGCGACCACTATGACATGACGCGACGCCGCCTGGCCTTCGAGTATCTCCACAAGATCGGCGGTTATCTGGCGCTAGCCATCGCGACCGGCGCGATCATAACAGGCATGTGGCGTGCCAATGCGCCCTTGTGGATGTGGCTGGGCATCGGCGCCTGGTGGCTCTGCCTCGCTCTGGCCTTCGCGCTGCTGCAGCGGGCCGGTCGCGCCTTTGACACCTATCAGGCGATCTGGGGGCCGGATCCGCAACATCCCGGCAACGCACGCCGACCCATCGGCATCGGCATCTCGCGCCCGCGCGAGTGAGGGCCTGCAAACAGGCGGAACACTTTAGATGCCGAGATAGAACGGACTATGCTTGGGCCAAACCCGAGCCTCGAACCCGAAAAGGAGTTCCTGTCGCGAGGTCTATG
>JANMMX010000420.1:0-4435 GCA_031373605.1 Allobosea sp.
AACCTCAACGCCGTCGAACCCTATGGGCCCGGCCGCATCCTGCTGTGGGCGTCTGACCCGGCCACAAGCGGTCAACGCGCCGGCGCAGGCGCCTGCCAGGGCGATTCCGGTGGCCCGATGTTCAATGCGGGCGGGCAGATCGTGGCCATCACCAGCTGGTCAACCGGCGCCACGAAGGGTGGCTGCGGCTTGCTGAGCCAGGGCATCTTGCTGAAGCCCCAGCGCAGCTGGATCGATGCGACGCTCAGTCGCTGGCAAGCCCAGGCCAACTGGTTCACCAAACCCTGAGCTTTCACTGGACGTTAGCGGACGCTGGCGTAACGTGATGCCATGCGTCAGCGATTCCGCATTCCGAAACCGTTTTCCACGCAACCGCGCTGTTGGCAGGCACGGCGATCGCCATTGTTTCAACTCCTGCGGCGGCCATCATCGGTGGCCAGCGCTCGGTTGACCCGCAAGGCGCGCGCGCCAGCACGCTGCGAATCGAGACAGCGGGCGGCAACATGTGCTCTGCCACCGCCATTGCGCGCGACCTCGTCCTGACGGCGGCGCATTGCCTGGTCAGCGGCGGGCGCCTCGGCGTGTTCTCGCTCGATCCATCCTTCCGCAACCGGCGGCACCGCGTGCTCGGTGTCGTTCCGCATCCCAGCTTTGTTCCGGGCCGCGCCACGCGCCAGCAGCCGGGTGCTGATCTGGCCATCATCCGGCTGGCCGCTGCCCTGCCTGACGACATCGTGCCCGTCAGCCTTGGCGGCGGCATCTGGAAGGGCGCAGAAGTCACCGTGGCAGGCTTCGGTGTCACGGCTGAAGGCCGACCTGGTACGGCGCGCACCCTGCGCGAAGTTCAGCTGGTCAGTGCAGGCACCTATACCAGCGCCAACAGCGTGATCGTGGCTGCCGACAAGGCGCTTGAAGGCGAGACCGCCGGGGCCAGCGCCTGTCGTGGCGATTCCGGCGGGCCGGTGCTTGCCGGAAATCCTGCCTCGCGCCAGCTCGTTGGCATTGTCAGCTGGACCTCGGGCGCCCTCAGTGCGCCTCAAGGCAAGGTCTGCGGCGGCTTCACAGCCATCACGCCGGTCAACGATCACGCAGCGTGGATTGCCAGCGCCAGCGCGGCCCTGCGGGCGATTGCCTCAGCGCGCGACTAAGCCCGGATTAACGGGCTTCTGAACTCGGCATTCGCAGCAACTGTCAGAAGCCGAACCGGCAGGGTCACCCCTGCCGGTCAGTGTCACTCAATCATCACACGGCAAACTTCAGGCCCTTGATGGCAGCGAAATCCTGCACGCCGCCGCCGACGCGTTTGGTCACGTAGAACAGCACATAGGGCTTGGCGGAGTAGGGATCGCGCAGGATGCGGATGCCCGAACGGTCGACCACCAGATAACCACGGCGGAAATCACCGAAGCTCACCGAGACCGAGTTGGCCGCGATGTTCGGCATGTCCTCGGCTTCAGTCACGGGGAAGCCGATGAGCGTGGCGGGTGCGCCAAGGCTCACCGGCGGCTGCCAGAGATAGGTCCCCTGTGCATCCTTAAACTTGCGGATGGTGCTCTGCGTCTTGCGGTTCATCACGAAGCTGGCATTCTGCCGATAGCCGCTCTTCAGCGCATAGATCAGGTCCACCAGAATGTCCGACGGGTTGGTGGCCGGGAAGGCACCCGCTGCACCGGTGGACAAGGTGCCGATCGAGCCCCAGGCCCAGGAGGCATCGGCCACGGTCGGATAGTTCAGGAAGCCACGCGGCTTGGCCACGCCATCGCCATTGACGAAGGCAGCGCCTTCCTGTTCGGCAAAGACGGTCTCGACCTCGTCGGCAATCCACTGGTCGATATCGACGACTGCATCATCGAGAAGCGTCTGTGTTGCCGCCGGCATGGCGTAGAGCTCGGCCGACGGGAAAGCCAGCTCTGCCAGAAGCGGCGACGATGACTGCGGACGTGCTGCCGTTTCCGCCACCCAGCCTGCGGCCGGACCCGTGGTCGAGTAGGCTTTCTTGAACGTGCCGCTTGAGATCATCCGCACGGACGAGATCGCGCGGATCGGCGAGATGCTGGCCAGACGCGACAGGATTTCGCGTTCCGCCGGATCAGGCGCCAGATAGCCGCCATCGGGGCCGGAGCCGACAGAGAGCGCCTTGCCTTCCAGCTGCTTCAGCCCACCGGCTTCGCCGGAGCGGATGTAGGAATCGAAGGCGGCCTTGTGCTCGGCCACTGCCGGATCACGGGTGGCGACGTTGCCGCCCATGGCCGGGCGGCGCGCATCCAGCGCCATGCGGTCCATGCGGCGCTTGGCCTCGTCGAGCGCGCCATCGATGCGGGCGAGCTTTTCCTCGGTGACAACATCGCCGCCAAAGCGCGTCTCCATCTGCGCGAGGCGTTCGTCATTGGTGGAGCGAAAGGCTTCAAAAGCCGTGCGGAAATCGTCCAGCGCGAAGGCCATGTCGGCGCTCGAAGCCTTGGTTTCCGGGGCTTGGATCATTGCAGTCATGGTCTCTCCTTGGTGAGCCGTTGAGTGAACAAAGTTGGTCGGCGGGTAGAAGGGTTGGTGCGCTGCGGCGCTGTCAGGCAGGCATTGCAAGGACCGGCTGACTCTTGGCGAAAGCCGCGCCAGCAGGTCCGATTTGCTTCACAGCTGTGACGCGGGCTTGTGGCAGCATCGGGAATGTCACGACCGAGATTTCCCACAGGTCGATCTTGTAAAGCCGTCGCAGACCGGTGCGAGCCTCGGTGCGCACACGCTCGGCCCGGAAGCCGATGGACAGGCCATCGACCGCGCCTTCGCGCATCAGCGCATGGATTTCGCGGGCACGCGCCACCTGCAGCGAAAGCTGGCCACGCACGAAGAGGCCACGCGCATTTTCGGTGAGCGAAAGCCAACGCCCGATAGGCTCTGCCGGATCATGCTGCCAGAGCAGCTTGATGCCGGTCGGGCCACGACGCCGCAATGACTCGGCAAAGGCGCCGGGCTCCACCACGTCACGGCCAAGGTCCGGCACCTGGAACAGGCTGGCATAGCCCTCGAACATTCCGTCCGCCTCGACCTTTGCCAGCGGGCGGGCCAGAAACTTCGCCTCGCGGGCAAAGGCACCATCCTCGCGCCGGGCCGGGCGGGGCAGGCCAATCGCCCTGATCGCTTCACGAAGCGGGATCATGAGTTGCCTCCCGTCTTGCCGGCCTGCCGGCTGGCGCTCCGGTCCAGCCGCTCAAGCGTACGCAGGAAGTTCCCGAACACCTCGGTGGCTGCAGGCGGTGCGAGATGGACGTCGGCCGTGGCGCGCGGCGTCTGGCGCTCGGCAGACGGGGTTTTTCTGCTGCCAGAAGGGCTGATGCGCCCCGGTGCGGTTACGTTGTCTTGCCTCATGCCTGGTCTCCTTCATGTCGGCTGTTGAAGCGGGCGAGTTCGCGCACGAAATCATCGAAGCGGCGGTTGGCAGCCATCAGTTCGCGAAGCATCACGATGGCGAGCCCCGTCTCGGTCAGCGCCCAGAGCAGCAGCGCCAGATGTCCGAGATCGCCGCGTGCCAGCACGCTGCCAAGCACCTTGTCGGCCAGTTCGATCATGCGCCCTCCTTCCGGCCATAGCCGACGGCCTCGCGCTTCTCGTCAGGGGTGAGAAAGCTCGCCTCGCTGACACGCTTCCAGAGCGAGGCGCGCTCATCTGCCAGCGCCTCGATGGCATCGAGATCTGGCGCGAACGTCAGCTCATCACCGAAAGCGGGCCCGAGCCATTGCGCCATCGCCTGTGCCGTGCGCCGCACCAGCGGCACCGCTGTCTGGCGCCAGAAGGCGCGGTTGGCCTCGGCATAGTTGGCATGCGTGTTGTCGCCCGGCAGGCCGAGCAGCAGCGGCGGCACGCCGAAGGCCAGCGCGATCTCGCGCGCCGCCACGCCTTTGGCTGCGACGAAATCGAGTTCTGCCGGCGTCATCGAGAGCGGCTTCCAGTCCAGCCCGCCTTCCAGTAGCAGCGGCCGCCCGGCATTGCGCGCCCCCTGGAAGCTCTCCTCCAGCTCCGCCTTCAGCCGCTCATACTGGCTGTCGGTCAGCGAGACGCCGTCCGGCCCGTCATAGACCAGCGCGCCAGATGGCCGGGCTGCATTGTCCAGCAGCGCCTTGTGCCAGGCGCTCGCGGCATTGTGGATGTCGAGCGGCTGGGCTGCAGCTTCAATGGGTGACAGGCCATAGTGGTCATCGACCGGATTGAACAAGGTCAGCTGCAGGATCGGCGGCAGCGGCTCAGCCTCCTGCCGGAAGCGGACGGTGTTCGAGCCCACCGTGTAATCGTAGGCTTCCGGCCAGCCGTCGCGCCCCGGCACGACGCGCATCCGGTCTGGCCGCAGCGCATAAAGCTCGCGCAACTCGCCATCGACGCTGACCGCCTCGACATAGGCATTGCCCGCCACCAGCAGATGGCCATAGAGCATCTCGGCAAAGGC
>JANMMX010000164.1:0-3318 GCA_031373605.1 Allobosea sp.
GCGCGGCGATGCGGATGCCATGATTGCCGGGTTGGAAGGCCGCTTCATGTCGCGGCTCAGGCACATCAAGGACATCATCGGGCTGGAGCCAGGCGTGCGCGATGTCTCGGCCATGACGCTGGTTGTCACCAACAAGGGCGCGTATTTTCTGGCAGACACGCATGTTCGCCCTGACCCCACCGCCGAAGAGATCGCGGAAATGACCGTGCTTGCGGCTGGCCACATCGCCCGCTTCGGGCTTGAGCCCAAGATCGCGCTGCTGTCACATTCCGATTACGGCGCGTCCGACACGCCCTCCTCGGTCAAGATGCGGCGCGCCGTGGCGCTGATCCATGAGCGTGCGCCGGAGCTGGAATGCGACGGCGAGATGGAGGCCGATACTGCCCTCTCGGAACTCATCCGCGAGCGCGTGCTGCCCACCTCCAAGCTCAAGGGCGTGGCCAACATGCTGGTCTTCCCCAATCTGGATGCCGCCAACATCGCCTATCAGTTCGCCAAGATGCTGGCAGACGCCCTGCCCGTCGGCCCGATCCTGATCGGCACGGCCAAGCCCGCGCATATCCTCACCGGCTCGGTGACGGCGCGTGGCGTGGTCAACATGACGGCGGTGGCGGTCGTGGAGGCGCAGGACCGGGCGAGAGCGGCTGAAACAGCCGCCCGCTAGTCCAGTTCAGTTGGCTGCGAAGCAGTAGAGCAGTCCGTTGCCGCCGGTGGTGCGCAGCGAGGCATTGTCGCAAGCGCGCGAGGGATGTGACGCGTTCCAGGATTTCGCGGCCGGTGAATCATTCAGTCCCATGCGGTCGTGATGGCCAACCATGGCTGCGCCCTCACCGGCCTTGGTCCAGTTGCCGCAGGTCATGTCCTTGTCCGCAGCAGGTGCGGTGCCATCAGCGTTCGAACCTGTCAGGATGTCGTGATAGTTCACCACGAACAGACGGCTCATCACCATGCGGTTGGTTTCGGTCAGGCCGGTATTGACGTTGATGTTCGATTTTTCCGGATCATGCAGATCCGCAACGTTGGCGGCGATCTGGACACTAGCGGCATTGACCCATGGCCCATTGCCGATCCGGTCACGCGCGTTAACGGCAGGCTTGCCGTCCACCGCCTGCTGGCTGAGATAGGCGCGCCAGGTCTTGGCGCCAGCGCCGGCATTTGTCGCGAGCCGCTGGCAATGTGCATCGGCGCCTTCAAGCCCGCCAAAATTCGCACCATTTGGGCCGGGTGTTGAACTGATGAAAAATGTCATGTTGGGGAATTGCGGCGGCTGCGGCGCCTGCGCGGCGGCGGGTAGGCTAACCAAAAAAGCTGTGGCAGCAATGGCAACGGTGAATGCGGTTTTCATGACTTCCCTCCGGAGAAATGGCCCCGTTTTCGGGTAACCTTGCGGGAGGCTACCAGCTTTGACGCAGGCCTGATTATCCGCTGTCGCAAGCGCAGCCTTGCGCCACTGCAAGGAGAGATGGGAAAGGTGCCAAGCCTTGTAGCGGCAATCTGCGCGTCTAACTCACCGCTTGCGACAGATGGCATGCACAGCCCATACTCAGCTCAGAACCCACCCGCTCAAGGCTCCCCGGCCTTTGCCAATCAAGGAGTGTGCCGCCATGCTGACCGCCTCACATCGTTCCATAACCCGCCGCCACTTGGCCAGTCTGGCCCTTGCGGCTGGTCTGGCTTTCTCCACCTCCACCATTGCGCTGGCGCAAGTGGTGTTCCATCGCGGCAATGACTCCGACCCCGAGACACTCGACACGCACAAGACCTCGACAGTGGCCGAGGCGCATCTGCTGCGCGACCTTTCGGAAGGGCTCGTCATCCACAACATGAAGGGCGAGGTTGTGCCCGGCGTGGCTGAAAGCTGGACGATCAGCGCTGACGGAAAGGCCTTCACCTTCAAACTGCGGGCCTCCGCCAAATGGTCGAATGGCGACACGGTCAAGGCAGGCGATTTCGTCTATTCGCTGCGCCGGATCATCAACCCGGAAACGGGCGCAAAATACGCCAACATTCTCTACCCCATCGCCAATGCCGAGAAGATCAACAAGAAGGCCGAAGGGGCCAAGCTGGAAGAGCTTGGCGTGCGCGCCATCGACGATGCCACGCTTGAAATCAGGCTCGACAAGCCGACGCCGTATTTCCTCGAACTGCTGACGCACCAGACTGGCCTGCCAGTGCATCCGGCATCGGTCGAGAAGCACGGCAAGGATTTCGTGAAGCCCGACAACTGGGTCTCCAATGGCGCCTACACGCTGAAGGAGTTCGTGCCGAATTCCCACATCAAGATGGAAAAGAACAAGGCCTTCCATGATGCGGCGAATGTGAAGATCGACACCATCATGTACTATCCCTCCTCCGATCTGGCGGCGGCCGCGCGGCGCTTCCAGGCGGGCGAGCTGCACATGACGACGGACATTCCCGCCGATCAGGTGAAGCAGTTGCGCGAGAAGCTGGGCGACCAGATCAAGGTCGGGCCTTATCTGGGCACATATTACATCGCGGTGAACACCTCGAAGAAGCCGTTTGATGATGTGCGCGTGCGCCAGGCGCTGTCGATGGTGATCGACCGCGAGTTCATCGCCAGCGAAATCTGGGGCGGCACCATGCTGCCGGCCTGGTCCTTCGTGCCGCCGGGCATCGGCAATTATGGCGCGCCTGCCGAAGCCTCGTTCAAGATGCAGTCGCCCATTGATCGCGAGGATGCGGCCAAGAAGCTGCTGAGCGCCGCAGGCTTCGGACCGGGCAAGCCGCTCAAGGTCGAGATCCGCTACAACACCACCGACAACAACAAGCGCACCGTTGTAGCCGTCGCCGAGCAGTGGAAGCAGATCGGCATCGAGACCTCGTTCATCAACACCGATGCCAAGACGCATTTCGCCTTCCTGCGCGAGCGTGGTGATTTCGACGTGGCACGTGCCGGCTGGATCGGGGATTATTCCGACCCGCAGAACTTCCTGTTTCTCGGCCAGAGCGACAACAAGGGGCTGAACTATGCCCGCTACGAGAACAAGGAATTCGACGCGCTGATGGAGAAGGCCGCCAACGAGATCGATCTCGCCAAGCGTGCCGCGACCCTGCTGGAGGCCGAGAAGCTGTTCACGCGTGACCAGCCCTTCATTCCGGTGCTGTTCTACTCCACCCGCAACATGGTCTCGCCCAAGCTGGTCGGGTTCCAGCAGAATCTCCGCGGCGCAATCCCGACGCGCTTCCTCAGCCTGAAGCCCTGATCCTGACGCTGTTGTGCCCGGCCCTGCGCTGATGCATGGGGCAAGGCGCACAGCCTGACGCGGGGGCTTTCAAGGCCATGCTGTCCTACATCCT
>JANMMX010000451.1:0-2445 GCA_031373605.1 Allobosea sp.
GTGCGCGTCGCGTCCATCGCCGACCACTCGATGTTGTCGATCAGGTTGCGCGCCTGCCCCACGGTCTTGACGATGATCTCCAGCACCTCGTCCTCGGTCTTGCGCATCTGATGTGCAAGATGGATCGGCGAGGTGGAGACAAAGGTATGAATGCGCGGGCTGGCCGCATGTTTCACGGCCTCGGCTGCACGCACGATATCACCCGGAATGGCGCGGGCGAGGCCTGCAATCGTGGCGCGCTTCGAGCGGCGCGCGATCTCGGAAACCGCCTCGAAATCGCCCTCCGAGGCAATCGGGAACCCGGCTTCGATGATATCGACGCCCATCAGGTCGAGCAGCTCGGCCACTTCGAGCTTTTCTTCAAAGGTCATGGTGGCGCCGGGAGACTGCTCGCCGTCGCGCAAGGTGGTGTCGAAGATCAGGACGCGGTCTTTAAGCGAAGTGCTGGTGGATTTTGTCATCTGCTCGGTTCCTGAATGGGCTTGCGCGACCTGTCGTCACGTCCATAGCCCGGTGCTGTGCAAGGGAAAAGGCTCCGTCCTCCCCTGAGCGCCTGGGCCAAAGCCCAGCCAGCCCTCAGGGGCAGCTAAGGAGCAGAAGCGCAAGAAGCGGAAGAGGACGCAGCAGAGCGCACGCTGAAGCGTGCTGCGAGGTGGCCCCGCAACGCGTCATTCCGGCAGTGGTGGCAGATATGGCCACGGACGCTCCTCTTATGCCGAACAAAGATAGACCGACTTCGCGCCGACACGCAACCATTTGCACGCGATTGCGCGCCGACGCGGAACTGTTGGTCTTGTCAGGTGTTCTGTCCGCAAGAGCACAACCGCCTTTCTTGCCTTGAGGACACCGCCATGCCTGCACCAAAGCCCGAAAAATCCGGGATGCCGGAAGAGCCTGAAATCGTGACGCCGGTTGAGGCCAGACAGGGCCGTCTGGGGCGCGATGTGCTCTATGTGCTGCTCATCAGCCTCTCGCTGGCCATTGTGGCGGCCGTCGTGCTGCTGACATGGGCCAGCCCCAAATCGCCTGGCGACGACAAGATCGGCCTTTCACCTGCGCCGGTGTCAGACCCGGCCTTTGCTGGCCAAAAGCCCCAATGCAGCACTGTTCTGGCGCATCGCTTTGCCATGCTTGCGGGCTGAACAACGACCCGCTGCCCGCCTGCCTGCCTCTTGACGCGGCGCACCACATGCGGTTCGGGTTGCGGCCATGACCGAACCCTTGGCACCACACACCCCCCGCCCGCTCGTTTCGCCGCAATTTCCGGATCGGCTGATCCAAGGTTATCGCGCGTTTCTCGATGACCGCTTCGTGCGCGAGCAGACGCGCTATGAGGAGTTGGCAGCGGAAGGCCAGAAGCCGCGCATCATGGTAATCGGCTGCTGCGATTCGCGCGTCTCGCCAGAGGTCATCTTCGATTCAGCACCCGGCGAGCTGTTCGTCGTGCGCAATGTCGCGAATCTCGTTCCGCCCTACTCACCGGATGAGGGCCTGCACGGCGTCTCGGCGGCACTGGAGTTTGCAGTCCAGTCGCTCAAGGTCGAGCATATCGTGGTGCTGGGCCATGCCCGCTGCGGCGGCATCCGCGCCTTCGCCGATGACAGCTCGGAACCGCTCTCGCCGGGCGATTTCATCGGCAAATGGGTCAGCCTGCTGTCGGGTGCCGCCAACCGCACCGGCGGGCGCGGCATGGGCGAGGGCCTGCCGGTCTTTGTCGAGCGGCTGGCGCTGGCCTCGGTGGAGCATTCGCTCGCCAACCTGCGCGAGTTCCCCTGCGTGCGCACGCTGGAAGAGCGCGGCAAGTTGGGCCTCCATGGCGCCTATTTCGATGTCGCAACCGGCGTGCTGATGCATGTCGACAGCCAGACAGGCCGTTTCGTCCCTGCGGTTTCGGTCATGCCCAAGAAGATCCGGATGATCCGGGCGATTGGCGAGTAGAACGGACGCTCAGTTCGCGCCGACAAGTGTGAACCAGCCCGCCTCGTCGATGACGCGCACGCCGTGCTTTTCGGCATCCTTGAGCTTGGAGCCCGCACCGGGGCCAGCCACCACCAGATCGGTCTTTTTCGAGACAGAGCCGGACACCTTGGCGCCCAGCCGCTCAGCCATGGCCTTGGCCTCGTCGCGCGTCATGCGCTCCAGCGCGCCGGTGAAGACGACCGTCTGGCCCACGACAGGCGATTGCGCCACTGGCCGCTCGGCGTCGCTGATCGCAAGCTGCGCCACCAGCGCATCCACCATGGCGCGATTATGCCCCTCGCCGAAATAGCGGGCGAGCGCGTCGATCACCGTCTCGCCAATCTGGTCCAGGGCATCCATCTCGGCACGCGCCTCAACGTCGCCGGCTGCCACCTTGAGGCAGGCCTCCTCGAACGCTGACCAGCTGCCATAGCCGCGCGCCAGCACCTTGGCCGTGGTTTCGCCGACATGGCGGCAGCCCAGCCC
>JANMMX010000458.1:0-6885 GCA_031373605.1 Allobosea sp.
GCCGATGCGCAGGCCCTTGGGCAAGGTGATGCTGCCGCCCTCGGTCGCAAGTTCGCCGGTGATGATGCGAAACAGCGTCGTCTTGCCTGTGCCATTGCGGCCAACAAGGCCGACGCGCGAGCCTTCCGGCAGGAAGGCCCCGGTCTGGTCAAGCAGCAGCCGGTCGCCAAGGCGATATGTGATGGAGTTGATTTGAAGCATGGCAGGGGTTTACGGGCTGCGCTGCCATGTTTCCACCGTAAAATCGCCGATCCGGTGCCGCAGAGCCGCATCATCTTCTGGCGGTGAGCTGAAGTGATTCGGCGGCTAAGCTTCTGGGGCTCCCATGCGACATGTTTCTGCACCCGCTTTGGCGCTTGTGGCATTCAGCCTGGCCTTCGCCTGCCTTGGTTCTCTGGCGGTGCTGGCAAGCCTCGCATAGTGCTTCCGTATAAATAGAGTATATTTTGTTAATTCAACTTCAGATTGTAATTTTCCGTGATGTTGATGTGATCCGGCTGGGCATTCAATTTTGGTTAATCTTGTTCAGGCTTCCTCAAAACGGGGAAGAACCTGCACGGAAATCCAGAAAATGAAGATGTTTTCCAGCCTGAAGTTCAAGCTGCCTGCCACAATGCTGGTGCTGGCGCTGATTGCGGCTTCTGGCGTCGCTGCTTCGGCTTACATGACCATCAAGGGGTCAATGGAGGACCATGTCCGCCAGCGTCTGCTGGCTGCTGCGGATGGCGAGGCAAAGGCGCTCGAAAGGCGCTGGCAGAATCTGACTGCGGAAGTTGCAGTGCAGGCGCGCAGCGCTTTTGCAGCAAATGGCATCGGCGAAGCGGCGAAGTGGATGGAAATTGGTGATGCAGATCGCAAGACGATTGTCGATCACTATCGCGACCGGCCCGATTTGACAGCAGAACAGCGTGTCGCACTGACTGGCGAGGACCACCGCCACGGCTATTCCTGGCGCCACGGTCCCATTCACGAAACCTATGCCAGCGTGTTCAAGCAATTTGGCTATGCCGATATTTACCTGATCTCGGAAAAAGGGCGCGTGGTCTACAGCGTCACCAAGGGCAAGGAATTTGGCGAGGAGCTCGAAGGTCCACTGCTGAAAGGTTCTGGTTTGGCTGAGGCCACAGCTGCCGCGCGTGGCCAGCCTTTTGGTACTCAGTTTACCGTCGATTTTCGCGCTTATGCCGCTGCCAACAAACAGCGTCGCGCCTTTATCTCCGAGCCGATCTATGAATCCGAAGCGGTTGTGGCCAGCGGCCGCCGCCAGATTGGCACCTTCGTCGTCGCTGTTGGCCCCCAGCTGATAAATGGCATGCTGACTGCAACCGCTGCCAACAAGTCGAAGTCCCGTGCATTTGTAATGGGTTCGACAGGCGAAGTCCTATCCACAGTTGATGCCGCCGATGCCAGCTTCGTTCCGGCTGCAGCTTTTGATCGCGCCGCATTCGAGAAATCGATCGATGCCATGCATCGGAATGTTGCAGCTGAGGACGGCACGCAGCTGGTCACCGTTGTGCATGACATCAAGATCGGAAAGTGGACTTGGCATGTCTTACTGACAGAGCGGGAAAACGTCGCTTTCTCCATTCTGGCTGAAGCACGAAATGCCATGGTTTTCGCTGCTGCGGTTGTGATGGGGCCTTTGCTGCTGATCGCGATCGCCATTGGCTGGTCTGTTGCGCGCCCCATTTCTGGCCTTGCGACCGCGCTTGGCGGGATTGCGGCTGGCCGGACCGAAGACGCAATTCCTGCCCGCACCCGTCGTGACGAGATCGGCGGCATTGCGGGCGCAGTTCATGCCATTCGCCTCAACATGCTCGCAGAAGCCGAGCAGCGCGATGCTGACCGGCTGCAGCGTGATGATGACACAGCGCGTCAGCGGACCGCCCTGCTCGATGAGTTGGCGATTGATCTGGAAAAATCCGTGCTGGGCGTGACATCTGCTGTCTCCACCGCTGCCGAAGAGTTGAGCGTGACCGCACGCGAGCTGGACAGCGGCGCGCGTGAAACGGAAACAGGGGCCAATGCGGTCGACCAATCGACAGGCCGTGCCGTCTCCAGCATCAATTCGATCGAGGAAGCAGCCAATCACCTGCGCAATGCGGTTGATGGTCTGGATGAGGACGTCCGCCGCTCGGATGCGGCGGCCAGCTCTGCACGCGAACGCGCTGACCGCATGAGCGAAATTGTTGCCTCGCTCGATCAAGGCGCGCGGCGTGTGTCGGACGTGGTGGGGCTGATCTCTTCCATCGCCGAGCAAACCAATCTGCTGGCGTTGAACGCCACCATCGAGGCGGCGCGCGCAGGTGAGGCCGGTCGCGGCTTTGCAGTCGTGGCTGCCGAGGTGAAAGCGCTCTCGGGCCAGACAGCTCGGGCAACCGAGGAAATCTCGCAGCAGATCACGGCCATGAACGAATCGACGCAAGCCACCGTCGTCGCCATTGGCGAAATCCAGGCGATGATTGGTGACCTGAACGCGACAACAAGGCGGACCGCCGAAACCATGGTCAGCCAGAAATCGGCCACCCATGCCATCGTGCGCGACGTGGCGCTGACAACAGGCGAGATCGGCAAGATCGGCGAGGCGACAGCGATGGTTTCCAGTGCCTCCCGCCAGACCTCGTCTTCGGCGAATGCCGTGCTGGCCGCAGCCGACGAGTTGTCCCGCCAGGCGCATACGCTGAAATCGCGGGTTGACGAGGTCATCTCGCAGGTTCGCGCCGCCTGAACAGGCCATGCATCAGAACAGTGCCCGCTTGCTGGTTTCCGGCGGGCGGGCTAACTGATGGGGCATGACACGCACAGCGCTCTATGCCGGCAGTTTCGATCCGCTCACCAATGGCCATCTCGATGTGTTGCGCGCCGCCTTCGGCATGGCAGAGCGCGTCGTGGTTGCCATCGGCATTCACCCTGGCAAGGCGCCGCTTTTCAGCGTCGAGGAGCGCAGCCAGCTCATTCGTGCCGTTGGTGAACCATTGGCTCAAAAGGCGGGCGCGAAGCTCGACGTGACCACCTTTTCCGGCCTTGTGGTGGATGCTGCCCACGCAACCGGTGCCCGGCTGATGGTGCGTGGCCTGCGTGATGGCACGGACTTCGACTACGAAATGCAGATGGTCGGCATGAATGCCGCCATGGCACCCGGTCTCCAGACCGTTTTCGTTCCAGCATCCATCGGCAGCCGCCACATCACGGCGACCCTGGTGCGGCAGATTGCGGCGATGGGCGGCGACATCACGGCCTTCGTGCCACCCGAGACGGCAGCCCGGCTGAAGGCGCATTTTGCGGGCTAGGTTCATCCCGGGAGCCTGAATATTCTGCCGCTGCCTTTGCCAGCCAATCCGCAAAAAGCCGGACAGGCGCGCGCGACCGTGCACCCAGCACCGCGACATAGCGCAGCCCGCTTTCGATGAAGCCAAAAGGTGCCACAAGCCGTCCGGCCCGCAGATCATCGCGCACAAGATGTTCTGGCGCGACGCTGGCGCCCAGACCCGAGATGGCTGCTTCCAGCGTGAAATAATAATGCGGGAACATGCGCCCCTCGTCAGCGGACGGGGGGGATGCGGTCAGCTTCTCCCAGCTTTCCCAGGCATCAGGCCGCGTGCGTGTGGTCAGGCGCGGAACCTGCGCCAGCAGCTGCAAGGGCTCGGCTACGCCAGCCAGCAACTGCGGCGCCAGGACGACACCCAGTCGCTCCGGAAACAGCTCGATGAACTTGCCCGCCGGCTTCACGCCGGCTTCCAGCACCGTGATGTTCAGATCAAGCGGCGCGAAGTGCCCGGCTTGCCCGACCTCAAGTGCGGCCAGCCTCAGATCAATCTGTGGGTGCGCCTCCTGAAATCCGACAAGCCGCGGGATCAGCCAGCGCATCATGAAGCTGCCGAGGCAGCGCACTTCGACCACGCCCTCCTGTCGCGCCAGCAGGCGATGGATCGCGTCTTCCATCGCATCGAGAGCGCCTGTCAGTGCGGGCAGCAGCGCCAGCCCTTGTTCTGTGAGTTGCGGTGCACGTCGCGACCCCTCGAAAAGAGGCAATCCGAGCACGAGCTCCAGATCACGTATCTGCCGCGAGATCGCACCATGCGTCACACCAAGCTCGTCGGCAGCGGCAGACATGCGTCCCAGACGGCCAGCCACCTCGAACGCACGCAGCGAGGTCAGGGGCAGTTGGCGGCGCTTCATATTGTGATCCCTGAACACATAAGACGGACAAAGAAGTCGTTATTGCATCCCGCGTTCTGTCGCTAGGTTCCGTCTGTCGAAACCAGCTCTGGAGTCAGCCGAACATGCCTTTCATCCGCACCGCCGTTCCTGCCGCCACGCCGGGTCACGCGCGGCAGGCCATCGTGACGGGCATCCACCAGGCACTCATCTCCGCCATCGGCATGCCGGAGGACGAGCTGTTCAATCTGGTGCAGGCCTACCAGCCGGACGAGTTCTTTTTCGACCGCCGCTTCAACGGCATCGCGCGTTCGGATGCGGTGATCGTGGTCGAGATCACCCTGCGACGCGGGCGCAGCGATGCGATGAAGCGCGCGCTTTATGCAGCGATTGCGAAGAACCTGCACGAGATGGCAGGCGTCTCGCCCAAGGACGTCTTCATCTTCATGCATGAGAACGATTACTCCGACTGGTCAGTCGGCAATGGTGTCTTTGCGATGGCTATTGCGCAGCAGCGCGGCGCCGATTGAGCGCCAAGGTTGATTGGCGTGAAGGTTGATTTTTGACGCCAGCGGTGGTGTTGAAGGTGAGGCGGGCCGTGCCTGACTCGCTGTTCGGGAAGAGGTGCATTGCCTTGCCTCGAATAAGCCCCACCCTTGCGTTCAAGAAGAGCCGCCATGCGCCTGTCCCGCTACTTCCTGCCGATGCTGCGCGAGACGCCGAAAGAGGCCGAGATCGTCTCGCATCGGCTGATGCTGCGCGCCGGCATGATCCGCCAGCAGGCGGCTGGCAGCTACACGCTGCTGCCGCTGGGTTTGCGCGTGCTCAACAAGATCAACGCCATCATCCGCGAGGAGCAGAACCGCTCGGGTGCGGTCGAACTCTTGATGCCCACCATCCAGTCAGCCGATCTGTGGCGCGAGAGCAACCGCTATGAGGCCTATGGCAAGGAAATGCTGCGCCTGAAGGACCGGCACGACCGCGAGATGCTCTTTGGCCCCACCAATGAAGAGATGATTACGGATGTCTTCCGGTCTTATGTGAAGTCCTACAAGGACTTGCCGCTCAATCTCTATCACATCCAGTGGAAATTCCGCGACGAGTTGCGCCCGCGTTTCGGCGTCATGCGTTCGCGCGAATTCCTGATGAAGGATGCCTACTCCTTCGACATCGACGCCGATGGCGCGCGCCATGCCTATAACCGCATGTTCGTGGCCTACCTGCGCACCTTCGCGCGGCTGGGCCTGAAAGGCATTCCGATGCAGGCCGACACCGGCCCCATCGGCGGTGATCTCAGCCACGAGTTCATCATTCTGGCCTCGACTGGCGAGAGTGAGGTCTTCTGCCACAAGGATTATCTCGGCTTCGACACGCCGGCCATCGACACGGATTTTGACAGCGTCGACGGGTTGAAGAAGCTCGTGGCCGACTGGACTTCGCTATACGCCGCGACCTCCGAAAAGCATGACGCAGCGGCCTATGACGCGATCCCGGAAGCCTCGCGTGTTTCGGCACGCGGCATCGAAGTGGGGCACATCTTCTATTTCGGCACGAAATATTCTGAGCCAATGGGCGCCAAGGTCATGGGCCCTGATGGCATCGAGCGGCCTGTGCACATGGGCTCCTATGGCATCGGCCCGACACGCCTGATCGCGGCCCTGATCGAGGCCAGCCACGACGAGGCCGGAATCATCTGGCCGGAAGCGGTGGCGCCGTTCGAGGTGGCAGTGCTGAACCTGAAGATGGGCGATGCGGGCACGGATGGTGCCTGCGGCACGCTCTACAAGGGCCTGGCAACTGCTGGCATCGATGTTCTCTATGATGACCGTGATGATCGCCCCGGCACGAAATTCGCGACCGCTGACCTCATTGGCGTTCCATGGCAGATCATTGTCGGCCCCAAGGGGCTGGCGGATGGCAAGGTCGAGCTGAAGTCGCGCCGGACTGGCGAACGTGAACTGCTCAGCCCCGAGGCGGCGCTTGCCAGGATGGTCACGCATTTCAGCCCGCGTGGCTCCGGGGCGGCGGCCTGATGGCATCCGAGAAGACAGGCACAGGCGCCTTCGCGGGCTTTGAATGGATGCTGGCGGGGCGCTATCTGCGCACGCGTCGCAAGGAGGGCTTTGTCTCGGTCATCGCCGGGTTTTCCTTCCTCGGCATCATGCTCGGCGTGGCCACGCTTATCATCGTGATGTCGGTGATGAACGGCTTCCGCAAGGAACTGCTGGAGAAGATCGTCGGCGTCAACGGCCACATCTTCCTGACCCCCATCGAGCGCCCGCTGAATGATTTCGAGGTTGTGGCCGAGCGGTTGCGCAAGCTGCCCGGCGTCAAGCTGGCCATACCGCTGGTCGAGGGCCAGGCGCTGGTCTCCTCCCAGTCCGGCAACAGCGGCGTTCTGGTGCGGGGCATCTCGGAAAAGGACATCAAGTCGGTCCCCTTCATCGGCGGCACCATCCGCGCCGGGACACTCGACGGGTTCGACACCGGCACAGGCGTCGCCATTGGTCGCCGCCTTGCTGACCAGCTGGGCGTGCGCATCGGCGACAGTGTCACAATCGTCACGCCGCGTGGTGCGTCCACGCCATTTGGCACAGCGCCCCGCATCAAGGCCTATCCCATCGCGGCCTTGTTCGAGATCGGCATGACCGAGTTCGATGCAGGCTTCGTTTTCATGCCGCTGGCCGAGTCTCAGGCCTATTTCAACCGCGATGACGAGGTGAATGT
>JANMMX010000460.1:0-3431 GCA_031373605.1 Allobosea sp.
CGCCGAGACGCAGCGCTCGACCGGGCAATTGCGGGCGCTCGATCTCGTTGCGATGAGCGAGGCGCAGCTCACCACCGAATCGATCAAGCGTTTCCGCCAGAGCTACATCACCACTTTCGGCACGCCGGGCCGCGACGACACACTCTATGAGGCCGTCAGCGAGGGCAGGCGGCCAGCCGGGCTGGAGCATTGGTTGCCACTTCTGAGCGAGGGACTGGACCCGCTCAGTGCCTATCTGCCGGGCGTGCCGATGGTGCTCGATGCGCTGGTGGAGGAGGCTGTCAGCGAGCGCCTGTCCCAGATCAAGGATTATTATGACAGCCGCAAGCTGGCGCTGGAGCAACACAGCGCGGGCACGATTCCCTACAAGCCATTGCCGGTCGATGCGCTGTATCTGACGGCGGATCATTGGCGCGATCTGCTGGACGGGCAGGGCGTTGCCAGCTTCACACCTTTTGCCATGCCGGAGAGCGAAGCCAAGCTCATCATCGATCTTGGCGCGCGAAAGGGCCGCAATTTTGCGGCAGAGCGCGCCGATCAGGCCGGGCAAGTGTTCGACGCAGCTGTTGCCCATGTGAAGGCGCTGCAGGGTGCCCGCAAGCGCGTGATCCTGGCGGCATGGTCCGAAGGCTCGCGCGAGCGGTTGGGCCATGTGCTTGCGGATCATGGCCTGAGCCAGACGCAGAGCGTCGGCAGTCTAAAGACCGCGATGAACCTGAAACCCACCGAGACGGCGCTGGCCGTCTGGGGTTTCGAGAGCGGCTTTGAATGGGGCGATGTCGCCGTCATTGGCGAGCAGGACATTCTGGGTGACCGGCTGGTGCGCGGCAAGCGCAAGGCCAAGCGTCCCCAGGACTTCATCGCCGAGCTGTCCTCGCTCTCGCCCGGCGATCTGGTCGTGCATGTCGATCACGGCATCGGGCGCTTCATCGGGCTGAAGACGATCACGGCGGCAGGTGCGCCGCATGATTGCCTCGAGATTCATTATGCCGCCGAAACCAAGCTGTTCCTGCCGGTCGAGAACATCGAGCTGCTCTCGCGCTATGGCTCGGAGGACACCGAGGTTCCGCTGGACCGGCTGGGCGGTGGTGCCTGGCAGGCACGCAAATCGAAGCTGAAAGCCCGCATTCTCGAAATGGCCGGCAAGCTGATCCAGATTGCAGCTGCCCGCATGCTGAAGGATGCACCACGCCTGATTCCGCCAGAAGGACTTTATGACGAGTTCTGTGCCCGCTTCCCGTTCGAGGAAACCGAAGACCAGCAGAATTCGATCGATGCTGTACTCGACGACATGGCGGCAGGTCGCCCGATGGACCGGCTGGTCTGTGGCGATGTCGGCTTCGGCAAGACAGAAGTGGCACTGCGGGCCGCTTTCGCGTGTGCGCTGTCTGGCCGTCAGGTTGCGGTTGTGGTGCCAACCACGCTGCTGGCACGCCAGCACCATGCGACTTTTGCCGAGCGCTTTCGCGGATTGCCGGTGCAAGTGGGCCAGGCCTCGCGTTTTGTGCCTGCGCAGGAGCTGAAGGCCGTCAAGGCCGGCATCAGCGATGGCACGCTCGACATTGTCGTCGGCACGCACGCGCTGCTCGGCAAGGCCATTGATTTCAAGGATCTGGGCCTCGTTATCGTCGATGAGGAGCAGCATTTCGGCGTCGCCCACAAAGAGCGCCTGAAAGAAATGCGTGCCGAGGTGCACATGCTGACACTCTCGGCCACGCCGATCCCGCGCACATTGCAATTGGCGATGACGGGCGTGCGCGAACTCTCGATCATTGCAACCCCGCCGGTCGACCGGCTGGCGGTGCGCACCTTCGTCATGCCGTTCGACCCGCTGATCGTGCGCGAGGCCCTGCTGCGCGAGCGCTATCGCGGCGGGCGCTCCTTCTATGTCGTGCCACGCATCGAGGACATTGCCGAGGTGCGAGATTTTCTCGACAAGCAGGTGCCGGAGGCCAAGGTCGGCATCGCGCACGGCCAGATGGCGGCGGGCCAGCTCGAGGATGTGATGACGGCCTTCTATGAAGGCCAGTATGACATCCTGCTCTCGACAACGATCGTCGAATCCGGACTCGATATTCCCACCGCCAACACACTGATCGTTCATCGCGCCGACATGTTCGGGCTGGCGCAGCTCTATCAGCTGCGTGGCAGGGTTGGCCGCTCCAAGACGCGTGCTTATGCGCTGTTCACGGTGCATGCCACCAAGCGGCTGACGGCACAGGCGGAGCGGCGGCTGAAAGTGCTGCAATCGCTCGATACGCTGGGCGCGGGTTTCCAGTTGGCCAGCCACGATCTCGACATACGCGGCGCAGGCAACCTCTTGGGTGATGAGCAGTCCGGCCACATCAAGGAGGTCGGTTACGAGCTCTACCAGCAGATGCTGGAAGAGGCTGTGGCGCAGCTGAAAGCTGGCGTCGACACGACGGTCGATGAGCAATGGTCGCCATCGATCTCCATTGGCACGCCAGTGATGATCCCGGAATCGTACATCGCCGACCTCACCTTGCGGCTGACGCTCTACAAGCGGTTGTCGACGCTGGAAACCGACACCGAAATCGAAGCCTTCGGTGCCGAGCTGGTCGACCGTTTCGGCCCGCTGCCGGACGAGGTGGAGCAGCTTTTGTCCATTGTCGCGATCAAGGCGCTGTGCCGCCGTGCCAACATCGAGAAGGTCGATACCGGCCCCAAGGGCATCATCATCGCCTTCCGTGGCAATTCCTTTGCCAATCCGGGCGGGCTGGTGGCTTATGTGTCTGACGAAGGAACACTGGCCAAGGTGCGCCCGGACATGAAGGTGGTCTTCATCCGTGATTTTGACACGGCCGAGCAACGCCTCAAGGGCACGACACGCCTGCTGCGCGATCTGGTACGGATTGCCGAACGCAAGGCCGCGAAAGGCTGAAGCCGCTTCAGCTGCGCAGCCGTGCTTCGATCCGATCTGCCGATGGCGCGGCCAGGTCAAAAACGGCTGTGCCAGCACGCAGATCCACCGGGCGCTTCGTCCGGGCGTCGAGTGTGCCCTGATGTACAAAGACAAGACTGGCCACCGCCTCGTGGTTGCCAAGCCCTGAGCGCAGCACGGCGCTCTCGATGGCGACCGGCAGCACCAAGTGCACACGGCGACCGTCAGCGAGACTGGACCAGAGACCGCTGAGCCGGAACAGGCCAAGCGGCAGGAATTCCGCACCGGTCAGCAGTGAAGCACCCAGTCCCGACGCCAGCGAGGCCAGATCGCCGCCGATCAATGTCGTCAGGATGCGCGATGTCGGTGAAATCTTCAGCAGACGCGCCATTTCCAGCGAGGCGGACAGCATGCTGCTCTCGTTCAGGCTGTCATTGAGGCGCATGGTGCGCGCGTCGACTGTCAAGATGCGCCCGCCGGGCCTCGCCTCGACCGTCAGTCTGGCGCCAGATGCCGAGCCGAGAATCTT
>JANMMX010000026.1:0-4573 GCA_031373605.1 Allobosea sp.
CGATGCGGGCACCAGCAAGCAATTCCGCCGTCAGCCGCGCCCGATAGCTTGGTCGGCGCTGGTTCAGGATGCCGATGACAATGTTCGTATCGAGGCAGAAGAGCATGTCAGCCATCAATCGAACTTGATGTCGTCATCAGGTCCAAGCGGCGGCAGTTCCGGCACGCCATCAGGCAGGAAGTCCCTCGCGCCCATATCGTCCAGGCTCGACAGCCACGCCTTCACATCAAACACCTGTGTCACCGGCTCAAGCACCACCCGGTCCCCGTCACGGCTGACCTTGACCTCGGTCCCTGCAAAGCGAAATTCTTTCGGCAGCCGCACAGCCTGGCTGCGGCCATGCATGAAGAGCTTGGCGGTGGCGGGTTTTGGAGCTGGACTCATGTGGCGCCTCGCTTGCGATGAGAGTTTTGGTATCTACCAATGATAGATATCATTTTGCTGGCCAACGTGAAAGCCTCTGGCTTGCACCCGCCCCGTGCGTGAGCCACAACGGGCGCTGAATTTGCCCCTGAGGAGCCCTTCCCCATGTCGACCGTCGAAAGCCGCCTTGCCAGCCTTGGCATCACTTTGCCCACACCAGCCGCCCCCATCGCCAACTATGTCGGCTACGTCGTGACCGGCAAACTGGTTGTGGTCTCAGGCCAGCTTTGCTTTGGCCACGATGGCAAGCTGGCTGACGGCCACAAAGGCAAGCTGGGTGCGGGCGTTTCGCTGGAAGCCGGGCAGGAAGCCGCGAAATTCTGCGGCATCAACCTGCTCGCCATGGCCAAGGCTGCTGCTGGCGGCGATCTGGAGCGCATCGCGCGCTGCGTGAAGCTGGTGGGTTTCATCAATTCCGCACCGGATTTCGCATCACTGCCGCAAGTCATGAACGGCGCGTCCGATCTGATGGTCGCAGTCTTGGGGGACAAGGGCCGCCACGCCCGCTCGACCATTGGCATGGCGCAGCTGCCGCTGGACGCGGCTGTCGAGGTCGAAGCCATGTTCGAGCTGGTTTGAGGCGAGGCAACCATGGCTGCCGAAAGCTGGCTGACCGCCCGCCCCATCGCCCATCGCGGGCTGCATGACAAGGCGCGCGGGGTGATCGAGAACAGCCCTGCTGCCGCCTTGGCAGCCATTGCCGGGCGTTATGCCATCGAATGCGATGTGCAGCTCTCCAGCGATGGCGAGGCCCTCGTCTTCCACGATTTCACGCTGGACCGGCTGACAGCTGAAAAAGGCAGCGTGCGCTCTCGCAAGGCGGCCGAGCTGCAGGCCATCGCGCTCACAGGCTCGAGCGACCGAATCCCGACACTGGCCGCCTTCATCGACATGATTGCCGGCCGCGTGCCGCTGGTGGTCGAGATCAAGAGCCTGTTCGATGGCGACATGGCGCTGACCGCACGCACGCTTGATATCATCGCGGCGCGCAAGCCATGGCCCATCGTGGTCAAGTCTTTCGATCCGAAAATCGTGGCCGAGGTGCGGCGTCTCGCCCCGTCTGTCACCCGTGGCATCGTGGCCATGAACGACTACAACTATCCGGATTACAAGCATCTCTCGGCTGAGGAGCGTCACGCCATGGCCAACCTGCTGCATTTCCGCGAGACGCGGCCCGATTTCATCTCCTGGCGTGTCAGGGACCTGCCATCCGCCGCCCCCTTCCTGACACGCGGCGCGCTCGACCTGCCACTGATGACCTGGACCGTGCGCACGCCAGAAGATCGCGCCAGGGCGACAGCCTATGCCGACCAGATGGTGTTTGAGGGCTTCACGCCTTGAGCGAGGCGTTCACCGTCAAGGTTGCCACCTCCCTGACAGCGATCCCGGCGCCAGCCTGGGACATTTGCGCACGCGGCCTGCCTCTGCCGGGAAAAGCGCCAACGGCGCAGGCAGGGGCGCAGGCAACGTCTCCGGCTGAATCTCTTTCTCAGGAAGACAGCGACAACCCCTTCACCTGCCATGCTTTTCTGCTGGCGCTCGAGACCAGCGGCTGCACGGGCGGGCGCACTGGCTGGAGCCCGGCGCATGTGCTTGTGGAAGATGCGCAGGGACGCTTGCTGGCTGCCGCCCCCAGCTACCTCAAGGGTCACAGCCAGGGCGAATATGTCTTCGATCATGCCTGGGCCGATGCCTATGAGCGCGCGGGCGGGCGCTATTATCCCAAGGTGCAGGTCTCGGTGCCTTTCACGCCAGCCACAGGCCGCCGTCTGCTGGTCGCGGGTGGACCGCAGGCAGACGAGGCGCGCAAGCTGCTGATCGCCGGTCTCGAGGCGCTTTGCACCGAGGCGCGCGCGTCATCCGTGCATGCCACCTTCGCGACCAACAGCGACATCGCGGCACTGACCGAGGCCGGATACATCGAGCGGCACGACCTGCAGTTCCATTGGCAGAACGAGGGTTTCGCGACCTATGACGACTTTCTGGCTACCCTCGCCTCGCGCAAGCGCAAGGCGCTGAAGCGTGAGCGGCGCGAGGCGCTCGAGAGCGGCCTCACTGTCGAAGCGCTGACGGGAGCTGCGCTGACAGAGGATGTCTGGGATGATTTCTACCAGTTTTACGAGGATACCAGCGCCCGCAAATGGGGCCGCCCCTATCTGACGCGCGCCTTCTTCTCGGCCATTGGCCAGAGCATGCCCGAAAAGATCGTACTGATGATCGCCAGCCACGGTGGCAAGCGCATCGCCGGGGCCATCAACTTTCGGGGTGCCAACGCGCTGTATGGCCGCAACTGGGGCGCCATCGAAGAGCACCCGTTCCTGCATTTCGAGCTCTGCTACCATCAGGCCATCGACTACGCGATTGCGCATGGCCTGGCCCGTGTCGAGGCGGGCGCACAGGGCGAGCACAAGCTGGCACGCGGCTATCGCCCGGTGTTGACCCGCTCCGCCCACAAGCTGTCCGACCCCGGCCTTGAGCGCGCCGTGGCCGACTATCTCAAGCGCGAGCGCAAACACATCGCTGCAGCGCGTGAAGAACTGGACGCGCAAAGTCCGTTCCGCAAAGGACCCTTGCTGCAAGGAGATGATGCGTGATCGCATCGGTGGTGCATGCCGCGATTGCGCGCGTTTCAGCTTTTGGCGCTTGACGGCTGCCCAATGATCGCAAGACTGGTGCTGCAACCATGCCGCAAAATGTCGGAACGAAGCTGAAAATGACCCTCGCCTATGACCCTTCCAACATTTTCGCCAAGATCCTGCGCGGTGAGATCCCCAGCCAGCGCGTTTTCGAGGATGACCACACCATCGTCATCATGGACATCATGCCGCGCGGCCCCGGCCATGTGCTGGTGCTTCCACGCGCGGCTTGCCGCAATGTGCTTGATGCGCCGGTTGACGCTCTGGCTGCCGTTGCCCGCACGACGCAGGTGATGGCGCGCGCGGTGATGAAGGCCTTTGGCGCCGATGGCGTCACCATCCAGCAGTTCAACGAGAGCGCGGGGGGCCAGGTGGTGTTCCACCTGCATGTCCACATCATCCCGCGTTTTGAGGGTGTGTCGATGCGTCCTCATACGGGCGACATGGAAAAGCCGGAGGTGCTGGTGGCCCATGCGGACAAGATCAGGGCTGCCTTGGCCTGAGGCCACGATTCAGGACTGCGCCAGCCACAAGCCACCTCCAATCAGCAAGGCCTCGCCAAGGATCACGGCTGGCAGAATGCGCGTGCGGCCCGTGGCCAGAACAGCAAGGCCGACGGCCAGCGCACCCAGCCTGAGCGCCAGCGGCAAGGCCGCCAAGGCGCCGGAGGGCGAGACGACGAGCTTGGCGACCACGCCAGCCAACAGCGCGGTTGCCACGGCCTTGACCCAGATCAGCGCTAGCGAATTTTCATTCAGCCGCCGGGCAAACAGCACAGCACACCAGCGCCAGATCTCGGTGGGCAGCACGGCAAAGACCAGCAGCGCGAGATAGGGCCACCAGGGGCCTTCGAGCCCGGCAATCGGGAGAGTCATAGCTTTTCTCCCGGCGATATCGTGTCGCGGGACTGGCGCAGCAAGAACGCCACCGTGCCGCCAACCAGCCCTGCAGCAATCAGATCGAAACCGCTCGGCAGCACGCGCTCGAAAAGCGGCGCCAGCACGAAGCCAAGTGCAATCGCCAGACCATCGGCCAGGTTGCGCGCACCCGCCGTCAGCGACATCAGGAAGAAGATCGGCGTGAGGAACAGCAACCCGGCGGCAAAGGCCACTGGCAGGGCGCCGACCAGAAAATAGCCAACCCATGTCGCGGCTGCGCTGACCAGAATGCAGGCATGGGCAAAGCCGAGATAGTAGCCGATGCGCTGCTCGGGCGCCATGTCCGGCAGGCGGCGCAGGCCCTCCGTCCAGACCGTGACCGCGACGAAATGCGCCAGATAGGCCTGCATCAGCAGCCCCTGCCCCGGACGGCGCAGCAGCGGCAGGATCGCGACCGTCATCGGCAGGAAGCGCAGCGACGAAAACCCGACCGAGAGCGCAATCGCCGTCCAGGCCGAGCCTGCCGCAATCGAGCCGAAGAAGATCACCTGCGCCGGGCCAGCCCAGACGAGCAGCGTCGACAGCACGGCCACCTCGACCGGATAGCCAATGTCGCGCGCCAGCGAACCGACGCCG
>JANMMX010000054.1:0-2025 GCA_031373605.1 Allobosea sp.
GACATGGCCAGCAGCACGATGTGGGGATGGGCCTGCGCAGTGACGCGGCGCGCCTGGCCCTCATCATCGCCGAAGTCGACCGAGAGTTGCACACCGATGATCGGCTGAATGCCGGAGCCGGCCATCTTCTCCGAAAATTCGAGTGCGCCAAACAGATTGTTGGTGTCCGTCAGCGCCAATGCCGGCTGCTTGTCGGCAGCTGCCATCTTGGCGAGGTTGGCGACCATGATCGCGCCTTCCAGCAGCGAGAAGCTGGAATGCACATGGAGATGCACAAAGCCCACCTCCTCAAGAATGCGTGTTTCACCGGTCGCGCGCGCCATCTGTCACCTCTGCGCTTACTTATGCCGAGTCGCCGCCATGCGGTCGAGCACTGCTGATCGCGCCTGTGGATGACCACTCACACGCCGGGCGCTGACGCCAGAACGGCCCAGATCCAGATCATGGCGACAAAGACCCCGAGCGAGGCGATCTCGGTCGCGCCAATCATCAATTTGCGTGCCAGAACCATGGTCGAACTCCCATTTGTTTTGTGTTCGGTCCTTATATGTTTTTGTTTTGTTCCGATCAATGACGAAGCGGCATGAGAACAAACGGGCATTGCATCACGGTTAATAAAGTGGAACGACCAGCCCGTCGCGGATGGTCACCTGCCGGTCCATGCGCCCGGCCAATTCGAGATTATGGGTTGCGATCAATGCTGCCAGCCCCGAGGCCTTTACCAACGCGGTCAGCGTGGCAAACACGTGCGCCGCCGTTCCAGGATCAAGGTTGCCAGTCGGCTCATCTGCCAGCAAAAGGCGCGGCGCATTGGCAACCGCACGCGCAATCGCGACGCGCTGCTGCTCGCCGCCGGACAACTCGCTGGGGCGATGCGCCAGGCGCTCGGCCAGACCCAGAAAGCTCAGCAACTCCCCTGCCCGCTCCTTTGCCTCCGCCTTGCCAAGGCCGCGCACGAGTTGCGGCAGCATGACGTTTTCGACCGCCGAAAACTCCGGAAGCAAATGGTGGAACTGATAGACAAAACCGATCTCGGTGCGGCGCAGGCGCGTGCGCCCGGCATCATCCAGCGCAGCAGTCGCCTGCCCACCAACGAAAACCTCGCCACCATCGGGCTTTTCCAGGAGGCCTGCAACATGCAGCAAAGTGGACTTGCCGGTGCCGGAAGGGGCAACCAGCGCCACCATTTCGCCCGGCCAGATCGCGAGATCGGCCTTCTTCAGAATTTCGAGCGCGCCCGTGTTCTGCTCGTAGCGGCGCTCGACCTGCGAGAGGAAAATGGCGGGGGTTTCTGCGGACATGATGCGTCAGCCGTAGCGCAAGGCTTCGACAGGGTCGAGCTTGGCGGCTTTCCAGGCTGGATAAAGCGTGGCCAGCAGCGACAGCAGCAGCGCCATTCCCAACACCATCGAGACCTCGCGCCAGTCGATCACGGAAGGAATTTCGCTGAGGAAGCGCACTGTCGGATCCCAGAGATTGGCCCCACTGACGAAAGTGATGGCCGACATGATCGACTGGATGTTGTTGGCAAAGACGACGCCGAGCGCAAAGCCCGCCAGCGTGCCGACCACGCCGATGGAGGCGCCGGTGATAAGAAAGATGCGCAGGATGGCGCCACGCGTCGCGCCCATCGTGCGCAGGATAGCGATATCCGGCGTCTTGTCCTTCACCAGCATGATGAGGCCAGAGACGATGTTGAGGGCGGCCACCAGCACGATCAGCGTGAGGATGAGGAACATCACGTTGCGCTCGACCTCCAGCGCATTGAAGAACGACTTGTTGCGTTGCCGCCAGTCCGTCACCACCAGCGGGCGCGGCGCATCCTTTTCAATGGCATCGCGCACAGCCTGCGTGCGGTCGGCATTGTCGATGAAGACCTCGATGACATTCACCTCGTCATCGCGGTTGAAATAGGCCTGAGACTCGGCCAGCGGCATGAAAACGAAGCCTGCATCGAACTCGGTCATGCCGATCTCGAACAAGGCCGCGATGGGATAGGCCTTGATGCGGGGCGCTGTGCCAAAT
>JANMMX010000069.1:0-1677 GCA_031373605.1 Allobosea sp.
TGATTGCCTGGGTTTCAGAATTTCGGTTCCGGATGGAGTTTTGCGCGTATGGCTGCTGTTACCGACCAGATGGGAATGTCGCGCGCGAGCCCGGTTCGCCCCACGCCCAAGGGCACGTTTGATTTCGTCTTCCGCAATGCCAGCTTTGGCGCAGCGCTCATTGTTTTGTTTCTCCTCGCCGGCATCATGCTGTCGATGGTCATCGGTGGCTGGCCTGCCTTTCGTGAGTTTGGTTTCAGCTTTCTGACAACGTCTGTCTGGGACACCCAGAACGAGAAATACGGTGCCTTGCCAGCCATCGTCGGCACATTGTCAACCGCGCTGATCGCGCTCCTGGTTGGTGTGCCTCTCTCGCTCGGTATCGCCGTCTACCTCACCCAACTTGCGCCGCAATGGTTCAAACGGCCGGTCTCGACTGCAATCGAGCTGCTCGCTGCTGTGCCTTCCATTATCTATGGCATGTGGGGTCTGTTTATTTTCGTCCCGCTGTTCGCGAAATATGTCCAGACGCCCGTCTCGAAGATCGTTGAGGGCATGCCGATTGTCGGCACTGTGCTTTACGCCGGGTCGCCATCCGGCTTGGGCATTCTGACGGCCGGGATCATTCTTGCCTTCATGATCATCCCGTTCATCGCGTCCATCACGCGCGACATGCTTGAGCAGATACCTTCCGTGCTTCGCGAAAGTGCCTATGGCATTGGCGCCACGACCTGGGAGGTGGTGCGCCACGTTCTGGTGCCGCAGGCCGGCGTCAGTATCATTGGTGCCGTCATGCTGGGCCTTGGCCGTGCGCTGGGCGAGACCATGGCCGTCACATTTGTTGTCGGCAACGCGAACCGGCTTTCGGCTTCGGTCATGGACCCCGGCTCCACCATCGCGTCTCGCATCGCCAATGAGTTCAACGAGGCACTCGGCATGCAGATGAATGCGCTGATCGCTCTTGGCTGCATTCTGTTCTTCGTCACCTTTGTCGTCCTGGTTATCGCGCGCATCCTTGTCGCCCGCGTCAAAGCCTTCTGAGCGGAGCGAGCAGTCATGACACAGGCTTCCACTTCTACAATCCCGACCGGACAGGTGCGCGTCCTGCCGCAAGCCAGCTGGGATCGCGTGCGCCCTTCGCGTCGCCGCGCCGACTTGGCCATGCGCGTGATTGCCGCGAGCTTCACCATGATCGCCGTGACGGTCCTGTTCTGGATCCTGGGCATGCTGATCGTGAAGGGTCTTGGCGGCCTTTCGGTAGCCACTTTCACGCAGATCACTCCCGGTCCCGGCTCTGAGGGCGGCGGTCTGGCCAATGCCATTGTTGGCTCGATCATCCTGACCTTCCTCGGCATCGCCGTGGCGACGCCCATCGGCGTGCTTGCTGGAACCTACTTGGCCGAATACGGGCGCGGCTCGAAGCTTGCCGAGCTGATCCGTTTCGTCAACGACATCCTGCTGTCAGCCCCCTCGATCCTGATCGGCCTGTTCGTCTATGTCATCCTGGTGCAGCCCTTCTCCGGCTACTCTGGCTGGGCTGGTGGCGTGGCGCTCGGCATCATCGCGATCCCGGTCATCGTGCGCACAACAGAAGACATGCTCCGGCTGGTGCCTGCGCCGTTGCGCGAGGCAGGTGCCGCCCTCGGCGCGCCCCCATCTGTCGTCATCACCAGCATCACCTGGCGCGCAGCAAAGGCC
>JANMMX010000101.1:0-2488 GCA_031373605.1 Allobosea sp.
GTAGGACACGCCGGAGTTCCACTGCGCGCGCAGCAGCACGGCGGCAATGATGAGGGCGATGAAGGCCAGGTTGCTCAGGCCGAGCACGGACACTTTCGAATCCGGCGTCCTGTCCGGGCTGATGATGCCTTCCTTGCGGTAATAATAGCTGTCGATGGCATAAAACAGCGCCAGCAGGATGCCCGCGACCATGAGCGTCTCGGTCATCAGGTTGGTCGTGGTCCAGAAGAAATCGACGCCCTTCAGGAAGCCGACGAAAAGCGGCGGGTCACCCAGCGGGGTCAGCGCACCGCCGACATTCGAGACCAGGAAGATGAAGAACACCACGACATGCACATTGTGCACGCGGTTGTCATTGGCGCGGATGATCGGGCGGATCATGATCATCGAGGCGCCTGTCGTGCCGACAAAGCTCGCGAGGAACGCGCCGATGGCCAGGATCGCGACATTGGTCGCAGGCGAGCCGTGAATGTTGCCCTTGATGAAGATGCCGCCTGCCACCGTGAACAGGGCAAAGAGCAGGATGATGAAGGGCACATATTCCAGCAGCATGGCATGGGCCAGCGACGTCGTCGCATTGGCTCCGCTGAAGGTCAGGTAGAGCGGCACGATGACCAGCGCTGCCCAGAAGGCCGAGAACTTGCCGTAATGGTGCTCCCAGAGATGGGGATAAAACAGGGGGCCGGTGGCGATGCACAAGAGCAGGCCGACAAAGGGCAGCGCCCAGATGAGCGACATGCCGCGCCCGTCAATGCCGGCCGCAGCCTGTGCCGTCTCCGGAGCCATGAGCATGGCGGCAGCCAGCAATGCAGCTGTGAAAAGACGTGTCATGGCCGGTCCCCCCTGTCGCAGCCTGCGCCGCCGATTTGAGGCAAAGGCTTAGCTGAAGGAAAATTGCGCGGCAATCGTCAAAACCACGTCGGAATTGTGTTATAGCCATTGGCAAGTGACCCTTTCCCCGTCTGGCCTGCTGAAAGATGCCTACCGATGAAAATTTTCCGCCCCACGCTTCGCTTTGGGCAGCCTTGCCTTGCCGTGCTTTGCCTTGCCACAACTTCGCTCGCCCTTGTCACATCCGCGCAGGCGCAGGTCGCCGTCGATGATGTGAAAATCCAGTTCTTCCTCGAGCGGTCGGGCACCTTGTCCGAAAATCTCGTGGGCTCGAAGAAGACCTTCAGCAACTCGCCGCTTGGCGAGGGCGATGCGGGCGAACCGGCAGATGCCGTTGTCGTGACGATGATCTTTTCTGGCGCCAAAAACACGGTGTCATCCGACAAGATCGCGCGCGATGTGGCCTCGGTCACTGTCACGCAGAGCGCCAAAACGGGGCAGAAGATCCTGCTGCGCCGCGCCTATGCCGGGTTCCGCTTTGGCGAGACCGGCAAGATCCACAAAGCGTTTGCGCTGGACAACGTCACCTGCGCGCCTTTGGAGGTTGACGTGAAGGTGGGCAAAACGCGCAAGACGGTGAAGGTGCCGTTTTCCTGCAAGGAAGCAGGCACCTGATCTGGCCTACCATTATGGCCATGTTCATCTCTATCGGCTAAACAACCTGTCTGGTTTTGACGCCTGACAGGTTGTTTGACGAAACATGTGCCGCTTTCTCGCCTATTCCGGCCAGCCGACCTATCTTGAAGACCTGGTGGCCGCTCCCTGCCACTCGCTGATCCATCAATCGATGCATGCAGAAGAGGCCAAGGCTGCGACGAATGGTGATGGGTTCGGGCTGGGCTGGTATGGCGACCGGGCTGAGCCCGGCGTCTACCGCGAAATCAGGCCGGCCTGGTCGGATGAGAACCTGCTGTCGATCGCGCGCCAGGTGCGGTCAAAGCTGTTTTTCGCCCATGTGCGGGCGGCGACCGGCACCGCGACCACGCGCGCCAACTGCCACCCCTTCACCCATGGCCGCCATCTGTTCATGCACAATGGCCAGATCGGTGGCTATCACCTGATCCGCCGCAAGCTGGACGCGATGCTGCCCGACCATCTCTACAGCGCGCGGCTCGGCACCACCGACACCGAAGCCCTGTTCCTGCTGGTCATGGCCTATATCGAGCAGGGCCTGAGCCCGGCCGACGCCTTTGCCGCCATGATCGGCGACACAGTCGCGCTGATGGCTGAAGCCGGCATTGCCGAGCCCTTGCGCTTTGCCGCCGCACTGACGGATGGCGAGACCTTGCATGCCATCCGCTGGTCTTCCAACCCGAAGCCGCCCTCGCTCTATATCTGTGATCGTGGTGACAGCATCGTCATTGCCTCGGAGCCGGTTGATGCCAACCGCGATTGCTGGAGAATGATGCCCGAGAACAGCATCGCGTCGGTGGCACAGGCCACAGTCCGGATCGCACCCCTCGCTGTTCCCCTTAAGGTTGCCGCCTGACGGGTCTTTCGACTGGCAACCTCATGAACAACATCGCTCAGCCCCTGCCCATCGACGCCGTGATGGACAGGCTGAGAGTAGTGCTGTCGTCTGGCTGCAACGCCGTGC
>JANMMX010000176.1:0-3423 GCA_031373605.1 Allobosea sp.
CCAGCACCGGCTTGCGTCTTCTGCGCATCCGTCAGCTGGCGGTGGGTGGTCGAGGCCGGGTGGATCACCAGCGAGCGCGTGTCGCCAATATTGGCCAAATGTGAGAACAGCTTCAGGTTGCTGACCAGCCGCACGCCTGCCTCATAGCCGCCCTTGAGGCCGAAGGTGAAGACAGCGCCCGCGCCCTTGGGGCAATATTGTTTGGCCAGCGCATTGTAGCGGTCACCCGGCAGGCCGGGATAGCTGACCCAGGCCACGTCCTTATGGGCGGCCAGATGCGTCGAGACCTTGAGCGCATTGTCGCAATGGCGCTGCATGCGCAGAGGCAGGGTCTCGATGCCGTTGAGCAGCAGGAAGGCGTTGAACGGTGAAAGTGCTGGCCCAAGATCGCGCAGGCCCAGCACGCGGGTGGCGATGGCGAAGGCGAAATTGCCGAAGGTCTCGCCCAGCACCATGCCGCCATATTCAGGCCGTGGCTTGGACAGCATCGGGTAGCGCTCATCGCCCACCCAGTTGAACGAGCCGCCGTCCACGATCAGGCCGCCAATCGAGTTGCCATGGCCGCCAAGGAACTTGGTGGCCGAATGTACGATGATGTCAGCGCCATATTCGAACGGCTTGATGAGGTAGGGGCTGGCCATCGTGTTGTCGACGATCAGCGGGATCTTGTGCTTCTTGGCGATGGCCGAGATCGCGGCAATGTCGACGACCACGCCGCCTGGATTGGCAATGGACTCGATGAAGATCGCCTTGGTGCGCGGCGTGATGGCGGCTTCGAACGTCGCGGGCTCATCAGAATCCGCCCAGACCACATTCCAGCTGAAGTTCTTGTAAGCGTGGTTGAACTGGTTGATCGAGCCGCCATAGAGCTTCTTGGCGGCGATGAACTCGTCACCGGGCTGCATCAGCGCGTGAAAAACCAGGAATTCCGCTGCGTGGCCTGAGGCAACGGCAAGTGCCGCCGTGCCGCCTTCGAGCGCCGCGATGCGCTCTTCCAGCACGGCGCAAGTGGGGTTGCCGATGCGCGAATAGATGTTGCCGAAAGCCTGCAGCGCGAACAGCGAGGCGGCGTGATCGACATCATCGAAGACAAAGCTTGTCGTCTGGTAGATCGGCGTGGCGCGCGCGCCGGTCGCGGCGTCAGGGGCGGCTCCGGCATGGATGGCAAGCGTGTTGAAACCCGGGATGCGGTCAGTCATGGCAAGCTCCGTTTGACGAACGAGTTTGATGAGAAGTTCATAACGTTCGATTTAGCGAACGATTTAACGGGCGTCAATTGCCTCGGACCGCACCATGTCCGTCATTGCGAGGAGCGCAGCGACGCGGCAATCCAGACTGCTGAGCGCAGAGAACTGGATTGCTTCGCTTCGCACGCAATGACGGTTTGGCGGATGACGTCATCTTTACCCGAAACTTTAGCGCCAGCACATCAACCCTGCGACAGATTTTCAGTTGCGCCGATCTGGCGCAAGCGGCAACGTCCAGCATTGACAGCTGACGGAGCGAACGCATGCGCATGCGAGGATCGTTGTTCGCGCTGGCCACGCTGGTTGCGGGATTTTGCACCCAACCTGCGCAAGCCATCTGGCTGTCGGAGCGCGGCGACACGGCCTGGCTCACAGGTTCTTTCGAAAACGGCGATGACGAAAGGTTCCGGGCGTTTCTGGCTCAACCGCGCGCCCAGCCGATCCGCGTGCTGTATCTGTCCAGTCATGGCGGCCGTATCAACGCCGCTTTCGCCATTGGCCGCATGGTGCGCAGGGCGGGCATCGTCACCGCAGTGCAGGCTGATGGTGCCGTGTGTTCCAGCGCCTGCACGTTCGTGTTCGCTGGCGGTGTGCGGCGCCACAACGTCAATGGCAATGCTGTGTTCGAAGGGCTGACCGGCATGACCGGGCTTGGCTTCCACCCGGCACACCGCATGGGCGACAGGGTGACCAACAGCACGATGAGTGACGACGGCACGCAGCGGATGCGCGCCTATTACGCCGAGATGGGCATGCCGCGCGCCGCTGACCTGATGCAGAAAGCTGCCATCAACACGATGTATCGCCCCGGCGGGCAAACGTCGCTCAATCTCAGGATCGCGACCAGCCTGTCAGCGCCCTGAGCCTCAGGTGCCGGGCCTGTGGATGGTGAGCTTCTGGAAGCCCTTGCCTGCCAAAACCGGCTTCTTTGACGACAGAATCCGCGAATTGATGCCCTGCCAGCCAATTTCGCCCGAGAGGCGGCCATATTCGATCTTGGGGCAGCGGTTCATGATGACGGTCAGCCCGCGCGCCTCGGCCCGCGCTGCTGCTTCGGCGTTGAACACCGAAAGCTGCATCCAGATCACCTTCGGCAGCGGATCGAGCGCAAGCGGATCGAGCGCAAGCGCCTCGTCCGTGATCGGCCCGGCAGCCTCGGAATTGCGGAAGATCTCGACCATGTCGACGGGTTTCGGGATGTCCTTCAGCGCGCCATAAACCAAGCGTCCGAACAGCATCTGCCCTGCCAGCCCCGGATTGACCGGGATAACATCATAGCCCCGGTCGATCAGATATTTGGTGACGATCCAGCTCGGCCGCGCCTCGTTGTTCGAGGCGCCGACCAGCGCGATGGTCTTCACGCTTTTCAGAATGTCGCGGATGAGGCTGTCAGGGTAGCTGTCGTGGTTCATCACGACAAGATGAGCTTTGCGGCGGCAATCATCAAGACGACCGCGAGCGCTTTCAGCAGCATGGGCACCGCCAGCTTGGAGATGCCCAGCGTGGTGCCGATCAACCCGCCTGCAAACACTGCGCCGCCAAACAGCCAGATGTCAGGCGGCAGGTTGCGCGTTGTCACGAGGTTGCCCGCCAGCCCGGCAATGGAATTGCAAAGGATGAAGGCCGCCGCCGTGCCGGACGCGCGGCGCGTCTCCGACCAGCCGAAGAACAGCAGCAGCGGCGACAGGAAGATGCCGCCGCCCGTGCCTGTGAGCCCCGAAAGCGTGCCGATGCCAGCGCCCGCCAGCACCGCCAGCCAGTGTCGCGGCGGCGTGGGGTTTGTGTTCCAGCGGAAGGCGCCCGGCCAGAGCAGCCGGAAGGCGGTGAACATCAGGACCGCGCCAAGCAACGGCCTGTAGATCGCCGGCGGCACACTCAGGCCCCCGGCGATGAACGCCATGGGGATCGAGCCCGCCAGCAGCGGCCAGAGCATGCGCCAGTCGGTCAGCCCCGAGCGCGCATAGCGCACGGTGCCGAGCGTGCCGACAATGATGTTGAGCGTCAGCGCGGTTGGCCGCATCACGGCTGGCGGCACGCCGAACAAAGCCATGGCAGCTTGATAGGCCGAGGAGCCAGCATGGCCCACGCTGGAATAGAGCGCCGCGCCCAGAAACATCAGGGCAGCGAGCGCGATTTCCTGCGAGAAGGGCAGCAGCATGGGCGGGTGCTGGCTGAC
>JANMMX010000291.1:0-27218 GCA_031373605.1 Allobosea sp.
CAGCGCCATCTGCCCTCGATGGGAACGCAGGTGCTCTCGGAAGGCGCCCCGCTCGCCTCGCATGATGTGACCGTCTACGAGATCATGAGCCGCATGCGCGCCAGCCAGAACCACGACCGGAATGGGTTCTGAGCGAGACGGCCAGACACGGACAGGCCGTGCACCAGACAGAAAGCGCCCTGTCATTCTGTTGATCTGACAGTGAATGTCGCGCCATTCTGTCACTCCGGACAGTTGCTGACGGGCGCGGATGCCGTCTCATCCTGTCATGGCGTGTTGTGGCAAACTGTCAGTTTGGCGGGAGAGCTTGAGCGATCCTATCTTGCGCGCCAGATGTGTGCATTGCTGAAACGGCAGACGATTTTGACCATTCTGTCCGTTGCACAATTCTTGATATCTGCAAGCCGTGCTTGCCCGCCCCTGACCCATCACAGGTCCAAACTGACAGGTCCAGGCCATCAGGCAACTTGCGGGGTCTGAGCACCGCGCGCCAGCGCCGGATACTTCCAGGCCAGCGTGATCGCGCGTGCGACCAAGAACACGCAGTGCGCGGCCCAGATGCCGTGATTGCCGAATGCGGGCACAAGCACGACGAGAGCTGCGAGATAGACCACGAAACTGAGCAACATCATGTCGCGCATGTCGGCGGTGCGTGTGGCGCCAATAAACACGCCATCGAGCAGGAAACACCAGACAGCAATGAACGGGAGCAGCGCCACCCAGATTATGTAGTTCGATGTGAGGGAATGCACCTCTGCATTGGTGGTCATGAAGGCAATGATCGCATCACTGGAGACCCAGATGACGATGCCGGCGACCACACCCGTCATGCCCGCCGCAGCCGCCGCCAGATGCACGGACCGATCGAGCCGTGGCCGGTCTCTGGCACCAACCGCCTGGCCAACAAGGGTTTCTGTGGCGTTCGCGTAGCCATCGAGCATAAAATACGCAATTGCCAACAGCGTCAGCAACAATGCGTTGGCCGCCAGCGCCGCATCGCCTTGGCCAGCGCTCAACCGCAGAAAAATCTGGCTCGCAGCAAGCACGCACACGGTCCGGATCATGATGTCGCGATTGGCGGCGAACATGGCCTTCAGCTTTGCCGGTGCAAGCACCGCCGCGCGATCAAACGTAGCGCCGCGTGCCTGAAACTCGCGCGCTGCAATGGCAAGCCCACCGATTGCCGCCGCCCATTCGCCGAGAAAAGCAGCAAGCCCAACGCCTGGCACGCCCCAACCGAAAACTGGCACAAACAGCAGGGCGAAGCCAATGTTCAGCAGATTGGCCAACACCTGCAGCCAGAACGCCACCATGGTGCGGCCGAGCCCGATGAACCAGCCGAGCAAGGCAAAATTGACCAGCCCCGCCGGTGCCGCCCAGATGCGCCAATCATAGTATGCCGCAGTCGCGGCATGCACTGCAGGGGAGCCGCCGAGGACCCACAGAAACCCGCGCCGGATTGGCGCCTGCAGCAAGACGACGGCAACACCAATGGCGATTGCGATCAGCAGCGCGCGAACCAATGTCGCTGCGATCTCGACACCATCGCGCGCGCCGAGCGCCTGGGCTGCGAAGCCGGTCGTGCTCATGCGCAGGAAGCCGACGCACCAGTAGATGGCATTGAAGATGGCAGCCCCCAGCGCGACCCCGCCAATCAGTGCGGCATCCCCGAGCCGTCCAATCACAGCGACATCGACGAAGCCGATCAGCGGCGTCGAGGCATTGGCGAGCATGATCGGCAGGGCCAAGGCCAGCACGCGGCCAAGTGTCGGCATCGGCTCGA
Source organism: Allobosea sp. (assembly GCA_031373605.1). Taxonomy (GTDB): domain Bacteria; phylum Pseudomonadota; class Alphaproteobacteria; order Rhizobiales; family Beijerinckiaceae; genus Allobosea. Next base: position 1,784 of record JANMMX010000291.1, read on the forward strand.
TAGCGACTTTTCTGGCCTCATCCGTCATCAGGACGGCGTAGCACGCACAATTCCCAATGTCCGCACCTGGAGCGGCTCAGACACTCCGGTTGGAGTGCATGCTTCTTCAATGATGCAAATCAAGGCACAATCATCGTTGACGCGAACATTGCCATTGTCAGGGCACAGCTGCTGCCAGCCACCTGACAGTCAGCTTTGCTTTGTCTATGGCCGCGTCAAGAGTTTCGAATTTCTCAGTGCCGTAGTGACCGATACTGAACCAGCCTCGCCCATCTTCGGGGTCGCGCCGAAATTCGTCAAATCCAAAACTGCCATCAGGACGGACAAAAATATCGACGCAGATTGTTTCGCCATCCAGATTGATCGAGCGGATGACCTTGTTTGTATGAGCCATAAACTTCTCTCTTCCAGGCATTGCCCTACGACAGCGGGATAGCAGGATCGCATTGGCGGGCCATCAACATTTCAGGCAAAGGCCGGTCTCAGGTCTGTTGAACAACTGCTGATTTCCGCGTCACCAAAGCATCTTAAGTGCTGTCCCAAATGCGACACACATGTGGAAACCGACATTTTTCCCGGCTCAACGATGAAGCCTTGTCGAAGCTGGCGGCGCGAAGCCGCCCGTTGCCCAAATCCATGCCAACAAGAAAGCCATCAGCACCATGATGGTGACAAGTCGTGACCACCTGCGCCATCCATGGGTCATTTGCCCCACCCCCTTCCTTGCATCCACCGCGACATCCCTGTAACACGCGCACAACCGCATTCCCCTGTTCGCACATGCAAAGGAGCCGCCATGGCTCGCGTTACCGTTGAAGACTGCATCGACAAGGTCGATAACCGTTTCGAGCTCGTGCTGCTGGCCAGCCACCGCGCCCGCAACATTGCCTCGGGCTCGGCTATCCTTGTCGCCCGCGACAATGACAAGAACCCGGTCGTGGCGCTGCGCGAGATCGCCGATGTGAAGCTCACGCCGGAAGATCTGAAGGAAGACCTGATCCATTCGCTGCAGAAGCATGTCGAGATCGACGAGCCGGAAGCCGAAGTCGTGCCGCTGCTCGGCATCAGCGGGCCGAATGCAGCTGCCTCGGCCGATGATGGCGCAGTGCAGTTCGACCGCATGAGCGAGGACGACCTGCTGCGCGGCCTCGACGGGCTGGTTGCTCCGGCCCAGAGCGCTGATGACGACGATTGATCGCGCGCGCCAATCCCCGATCCTGCAAAAGCCCGGTTTGCGCCGGGCTTTTTCGTCTCTCGCGACCATCTGGCCCTTGCGGCGCAGGCGTGTGGCCGTGAATAGTCGTGGGCGAGGATCAAGGTGGACCAGAATGCCGGAGACCGCAAAGGCATGATGCGGCAATACGAGCTCGTTGACAGGGTCAAGAGCTACAATCCGAATACGGATGAGGGCCTGCTGAACCGGGCCTATGTCTATGCGATGCGCGCGCATGGCACACAGAAGCGTGCCTCCGGCGACCCGTTCTTTGCCCATCCGCTCGAGGTCGCGGCCCTCCTCACCGAGCTGAAGCTGGATGACGCAACGATTGTCGCTGCCGTGCTGCATGACACGGTGGAGGACACGTCTGCCACGCTGGAAGAAATCGAGCAGCTCTTTGGCCTCGAAATCCGGCGGCTTGTCGATGGTCTGACCAAGATCAAGAGGCTTGATCTGGTCTCCAAGAAAGCGGCGCAGGGCGAGAATTTCCGCAAGCTGCTGCTGGCCATCGTCGATGATGTGCGCGTGCTGCTGGTGAAGCTGGCCGACCGGCTGCACAACATGCGCACCCTGCATTTCATGGCGCCGGAAAAGCGCCTGCGCATTGCCGAGGAGACGGCGGAGATCTATGCGCCGCTGGCCGGCCGCATGGGCATGCAGGAGCTGCGCGAGGAGCTGGAGGAACTGGCCTTCCGCCACATCAAGCCCGAGGCGCATGCCACCGTCACCAAGCGGCTGGAAGAGGTGACGGTGCGCGACGGCAAGGTGATCGGCAAGATCGAAGCCGATCTCAAGGCCAAGCTGGCCGCACGCGGCATCACGGCGGAGGTGTCAGGGCGGCGCAAGCGGCCCTATTCGATCTGGCGCAAGATGGAGCGCAAGTCAGTCTCCTTCGAGCAGATGTCGGATATTTTCGGCTTCCGCGTGATCGTCGAGACGGCGGAGGATTGCTACCGCGTGCTTGGCATCATCCACACCACATGGCCGATGGTTCCCGGCCGCTACAAGGACTATATCTCGACGCCGAAGCAGAATGACTATCGTTCGATCCACACCACCGTGGTCGGCCCCGGCCACCAGCGCGTCGAGTTGCAGATCCGCACGGACGAGATGGAGCGCATCGCCGAGTTCGGCATCGCAGCCCATGCTCACTACAAGGATGGCCGCACGGCAGCCCAACCCTCCGGCGGCAACCAGCCTGACGAGAGCCTCGCCTATCAGTGGCTCAGGCGCACGGTCGATTTGCTGGCCGAAGGCGACAATCCGGAAGAGTTCCTGGAACACACCAAGCTCGAGCTGTTCCACGATCAGGTGTTCTGTTTCACGCCCAAGGGCCGCCTCATTGCACTGCCGCGTGGCGCCACGCCCATCGATTTTGCTTATGCCGTGCACACAGACGTGGGCAACACCGCTGTCGGCGCCAAGATCAACGGGCGCATCTCGCCACTGCTGACCGAACTGACAAATGGCGACGAGGTGGAGATTACGCGTGCCTCGGGCCAAGTGCCGCCGGCCGCATGGGAATCGCTGGTGGTCACCGGCAAGGCGCGCGCTGCCATCCGCCGCGCCACGCGCTCGGCCGTGCGCCGTCAATATGCCGGCCTTGGCCAGCAGATTCTGGAACGCGCTTTTGAGCGGGCCGAAAAGCCCTACAGCGCCGACAAGCTGAAGTCGGCCCTCAAGCGGCTGGCGCGCACCAATGTCGACGACGTGCTGGCGGCCATCGGGCGCGGCGAGATGTTCTCGGGCGATGTGGTGAAGGCCGTCTATCCCGATCTCGAACCCGAGAAGCGCGCTGCAGCTGACGGTCGTTCCAGCCAGGGCTGGTTCGAGCTGAAGAAGGGCGAGAACCTGAAGTTCAAGGTGCCGGAATCGCCGGGCGATGCCAATGCCATCCCCATCCGGGGCCTGGGCGGCGACCTTCCGGTGCGCTTCGCCGAGGGTGGCGGCGCCGTGCCGGGAGACCGGATTGTCGGCATCCTGTCACCGGGCGAAGGCATCACCATCTACCCGATCCAGTCGCCTTCGCTGGCGCTGTTCGACAATGAGCCGGACCGCTGGCTGGATGTGCGCTGGGATCTGGACGAGCGCAGCGCCCAGCGCTTTCCGGCGCGCATTCACCTGCATTCGATCAATGAGCCGGGCTCGCTGGCGCTCATCACGCAGATCATTGCCGAGCATGATGGCAACATCGATTCGGTTGCGATGCTGCGGCCCAACCCCGACTTCACCAACATGACCATCGACCTGACGGTGTGGGACCTCAAGCACCTCAATGCCATCATCAGCGAGTTGCGCCAGAAGCGCGTCATCAGCAAAGCCGATCGCGTGATCGGGTGAGGCGGCGTCCACAGGGCCGCTGCATCCGTGTCTTGCCCGTAGCCGGGCAACATGACAAAGCCGCTGCGAGAGTTTTTGCCAGCGGAGCTGCCCCATGACCCCCGATCAGGTCCTTGCCGAGTTTCGTGATGCCGGCGCCTTGCTTGAAGGGCATTTCATTTTGTCGTCGGGCCTGCGCAGCCCGGTCTTCCTGCAAAAGATGTTCGTGTTCCAGGACCCTGAGCGCACAGCCCGGCTCTGTGCAGCGCTGGCGCGCAAGGTCGAGGCGGCTTTTGGCAAGATCGACTATGTCGTCTCGCCAGCCGTGGGCGGCATCGTGCCGGGTTATGAGATGGCGCGGCAGCTTGGTGCCAAGGCGGTCTTTGTCGAGCGTGAGGACGGCCAGTTCCGTCTGCGGCGCGGCTTCGCCATTCCAGCAGGTGCGCGTGTCATCATGGTCGAGGACATTGTCACCACCGGCCTGTCTTCGCGCGAATGTCTGGCATCGATTGCCGATGAGCCTGGGGTCATCGTCGGTGCAGCCTGCCTGGTCGACCGTTCCGGCGGGAAGGCCGAGATCGGTGTGAAGCTGGTGAGCCTTGTCGAGCTCGACATCCCCACCTACGCTGCCGATGCGCTGCCGCCGGAGCTGGCAGCCATTCCGGCAATCAAGCCAGGCAGCCGAAATCTGGCGAAATAAGTCGAAGCAACTGACCATTGGTCAGCATTGACGAAGCGTGTGGCCAGAAGTTACGTCACATTTCTGTATCTTTTTTTGAACCGGCGTATCGATGCGCCCGCCACTTTTGAAATCTGATTTTCAGCACGAAAGGAATTTCCCATGCCCGCAGAGCCGCGCATTGCGCTCTTTATTGACGGCGCCAATCTCTATGCTACCACCAAGCAGATCGGGTTCGACATTGACTATCGCCGTTTGCTGAAAGAATTTCAGGGCAAAGGCAACCTCATCCGGGCCTTCTATTATACAGCGCTGATCGAGAGCGAAGAATATTCCTCCATCCGCCCGCTGGTGGACTGGCTCGATTACAATGGCTACCGCGTGGTGACCAAGCCCGCCAAGGAATTCACGGATGCCACGGGTCGCCGTCGCATCAAGGGCAACATGGACATCGAGCTGGCCATCGACATGCTCGAGCTGGCCGCCCATCTGGATCACATCTACCTGTTTTCAGGCGATGGTGATTTCCGCTCACTCGTCGAGGCCGTGCAGCGCAAGGGCGTGAAAGTCACGGTGGTTTCCACCATCACGACGCAACCGCCGATGGCTTCAGATGATCTGCGTCGCCAATGCGACGAGTTCATGGATGTGGCCAAGATGATGGACCGGATCGGTCGTGACCCCAGCGAGCGCGGCCCACGCCCGGCACCCGGCACGCCTGGCAATCCGGGGCTCGAGCGCCGCTATGGCATCCGCCAGGATTCGGACGAGGTCACGGAAGTCTGACCCGTGGAAGCTGCAGCGCGACGGTTGCTCAGCTGCGGTCTTTCATGATGCGCGCCTTGTCTCGGGCCCAGTCGCGGTTGCGCTCGGTCTCGCGCTTGTCGTGCAGCTTCTTGCCCTTGCCGAGGCCAAGCTCGACCTTGGCGCGGCCCTTGTCGTTGAAATACATTTTCAGCGCGATCAGCGTCATGCCCTCACGCCGGATGGCGCCCATCAGCTTGTTGACCTGACGGCGATGCAGCAGCAGCTTGCGCGGGCGCTTTGTCTCGTGGTTGAAGCGGTTCGCCTCGAGATATTCCGGGATATAGGCGTTGAACAGGAAGAGCTCGTTGCCCTGTGGCCCGGCATAACTCTCGCCAATGGTGGCCTTGCCGCCACGCAGGGATTTCACCTCGGTGCCGGTCAGCATGATACCGGCCTCCAGGGTCTCGGTTATGGCATAATGGTAGCGTGCCTTGCGGTTGTCAGCCGCAATCTTGTAGCGCTCGGTCGGGGCGTTCACGGGCGGGCTCGCAATCCGCGCTCTTCGACCAGACGTGCCATGGCCTGCGCGTCAGTGGAGGGTTCAGCCTGCAGTCCGGCAAACACGCCCTGCTTGTCGGCTTCAGGGCGGTTCTGGCTAACCTTGAACTTGCCGGCCATGTCGGAAATCTCGATCTCGATGCCGACAATGCCGCGCATCTGGGCGGCCACGAAGGCATCGGGCGCGTCCGTCACGGCCCAGGGTGTCTGACGCGGCCCTTCGTGCTGCCGGGTCAGGTCTTCGATCTGGTCCCGCACGAAACCGGGATCATCCATGACGCGCACGGCGCCGCGCACCTGCACGGTGACATAGTTCCAGGTTGGCACGACCTTGCCATGCTCCTGCTTCGAGGCATACCAGCCCGGCGTGATGTAGTGATCGACGCCCTGGAAAATCACGAGCGCCTCGGCGCCTCCTGCCAGCTCGCGCCATTGCGGATTGGGCCGCGCCAGATGGGCGCGCAAGGTTCCATGCGGGCCAGCATCGGCCACAAGCGTGAACGGGATCGGGTTGGCCATCAGCCCGCCCGCGCCAGACGTCACCAGCAGCCCAAGCGGATGCGCGCGCATCACGCCATGCAGCGCCTCGCGGTCTTCCACCTTGAAATGACTGGGCTGATACATTGCGTTGGCTCAGGCGTTCAGCAGGCCAGCATGGACCATGGCCGCGCGAATGCCGGCACCGGCAGCCGCCGTCACCGGCAGAAGCGGCAGGCGGACCTCATCGCGCACGCGGCCCAGCAGCGAAAGGCCGTGCTTTGCTCCGCACAGACCCGGCTCACGGAAGATCGCATCATGCAACGGGATCAGCCGGTCCTGAATCTTCATCGCAGTGGCCAGATCGCCGTCGAGCGAGGCCAGCTGCAGTTCCGAACAGAGCTTCGGGGCGACATTCGCCACCACCGAGATGCAACCATGGCCGCCGGCGGCATTGTAAGCCAGCGCCGTCATATCCTCGCCCGAGAGCTGGATGAAATCGGGCCCCATGGCGTGGCGCTGCTGCGAGACGCGCGCGAGATTGCCGGTGGCATCCTTCACACCCACGATGTTCTTCAGCTCGTATAATCTGGCCATCGTCTCGACCGACATGTCCACCACCGAGCGCGGCGGGATGTTGTAGATAAAGATCGGGATGCCGATGGCGTCGTTCACCGCCTTGAAATGGGCATAGAGCCCTTCCTGCGTCGGCTTGTTGTAATAGGGCGTGACGACCAGCACAGCCTGCGCGCCCGCCTTCTCGGCATGGACCGCCAGATCAATGGCCTCGGCTGTGTTGTTGGAACCTGCACCCGCGATCACCGGGACACGGCCCCTGGCCTCGCTCAGCGTCATTTCAACAACATGCTTGTGCTCGGCGTGGCTCAGCGTCGGGCTTTCACCGGTGGTGCCGACAGGCACCAGCCCATGCGTGCCATTGTCGATCTGCCAGCTGACCAGCGCGCGGAAGGCCGCCTCATCGACCTTGCCGTCCTTGAATGGCGTGACAAGGGCTGTGCAGGAACCGGTGAAGGCAGGGCGCGTGGTCATGTCGGTGCGAGTGGTCATGGCATATCCTGAAATTCTTTTGTCCGGCAAACAGCCGAGATCGTCACATAGGGCTTTGCAGAGGCAACGGAAAGCCTCTTTGCCGCAGGACACGGCCTCGATTTGCGAAGATGCCTGCCGCGCATGGTTAACACTTCCTCAACGCTGTTGGCGGCAGAAATGCTGAGCATTGCAGCGGAAGGATGTCGGGTTGATCGGATCGCATCGGAAGCTCCAGGGATGTCGTGGCCGGAACTGGCTTGCCACCCGCGCCTTGGCACTGCTGTCACTGCCGGTTCTCGTGCTGCCCATGGCTGTGCCAGCGCGCGCGGCGGATGACGCGGCGAAGCTGGAGCAGCTGGCCGAAACCGTCCTCCTCGACGTGCAGACCACAGCCTCGCTGCCGCAAGCGCCGTTCGCTCCCCTGCCTGAAACGGAGAAGCTGGCGCTCGATCAGGCACTCGCACATTACCGCGCCAGCAGGCTTGGCGAAGGTGACAAGGCTGCGGAAGGCCTGAGCGACCCGGCAGCGCGCTCGCTGGCCGAATGGGTTGCTATCCGCACTCTGCCCGGCGTGGTGCGTTTCGAGCGGATTGTCGCGTTCCTTGATGCCAATCCGAATTTTCCTGGCACCAGTGTTTTTCGTCGCCGTGCAGAAGAGGCGCTGGTATCGGAAAAACGCAGCCATGCCATCACGCGTGCCTTCTTCCATGGCCGCGAGCCCTTGACGCCTGCGGGCAAGGTGGCGCTCGCCCGTGCGCGGGCTGATGAAGGCAATGCTGCTGAGGCCCATGCACTGATCCGCGCTGTCTGGCTGAAAGACATCATGGGCAGCCAGCTGGAAGAGCTGGTGCTCAAGGAATTCGGCGCGCATCTCGACACCAGCGCCCATCGCGCCCGCACCGAGCGCTACCTGTTTCGTGAAAACAGTGAAGGGGCCCTGCGCAATGCGCGGCGCGTCTCGGCTGACTATGTCGTGCTGGCGCAGGCGCGGCTGGCCATTGCGCGCAAGAATGGCAGCGGCAAGGCCTTGCTCGACAAGGTGGCGCCAGGCTTGCGAAACGATGTTTCCTTCGCCTTCGCCAAGGCGCAGCTGGCACGCCGCGAGGACAAGCCCGTTGATGCGGCCAGGGCCATCGAAAAGGTGGGCCGTGATCCGCTGCTTCTGGGCGACGGCAATGAATGGTGGATCGAGCGACGGCTGATCGCCCGCAAGCTGCTCGATATTCGTGAATTCGCGCTGGCCTATCAGGTGGCTGCCGGGCACGGCGCCGAGGGCGGTTCCTCGATGGTCGAGGCTGAATGGCATGCCGGCTGGATCGCGCTGCGTTTCCTGAACGATGCGCAGACGGCCAGCGCGCATTTCGCCAATGCCACGCGCCATGCCGAGACACCCATCTCGGTCTCACGCACCGCCTATTGGCAAGGCCGGGCTCTGGATGTGCTGGGCAACCAGGAGCAGGCTGTTCACGAATATCAGCGCGCTGCGCGCCATCCGGTGGCCTATTACGGGCAACTGGCGCGGGCCCGGCTTGGACTTGACGATTTGCCGGTGCGCTCGACTCAAGGGGCTGACATCGCGCATCTGCCAGGCATGCGCGCGGCCAAACTTCTTTACCGCAGCAGCTCGCGCGAGCTGGCGGGTGCCCTGCTCATGGATCTGGCACAGCGCCAGCACAGCGCTTCCAGCATCGAGTCCGTGGCTCGCATCGCCTATCACGAGCGCGATGTGCGCACACTGCTCGCCATCGGCAAGACGGCGCTGCATCGCGGCTTTCCGCTGGATACCGCTGCCTTCCCCATTTTTGGCGTACCGGAATTCCCCGTGATCGGCGATCCGGTCGAGCGGCCCATGGTGCATGCGATAGCACGACAGGAGAGCGCCTTTGATCCGATGGCCGTGTCCCATGCCGGTGCGCGCGGCTTGATGCAGATGATGCCGGCCACCGCTCGCGAGACAGCCCGGCGCTTCCGCCTGCCTTATGAGCCGTCGCGTCTGACAGGCGATGCCACCTACAGCGCCAAGCTGGGTGCGGCCCATCTGTCAGACCTGCTGAAGGAGTGGCGCGGCTCCTATCCGCTGGTGTTTGCGGCCTATAATGCCGGATCGGGCAATGTTCGCAGCTGGATCGAGGCCTATGGCGACCCGCGCCATGCGGATGTGGACGCCATCGACTGGGTCGAGCGCATCCCGTTTTACGAGACACGCAATTACGTGCAGCGCGTGATGGAGAACCTGCAGGTCTATCGCCAGCGGCTGGACCAGCGCACGGCCTTCCAGATCGATGATGACCTGAAGCGTGGCGCGCGCGTGGTGGGCCAGACGGTTCTCGCACCGGCTGCACGGCAGCAACTGGCGCAGCTGCCCCTGCCAGCGCTGCCGGCAGAGCCCGTGCTTGCCGAGCCTGCCATCGCTGCACCGTTGGCGGCAGTGCTGCCGGAAACCGACGCCATCTTGCTGCCATGATCGCGCATGTGAAGTGACTTGTGCGAGGTGATTTGACGCTTTTCGGCTTTCCCTGAAAATGCGCAACGCCTAAGGCTTGTTGCGACGTGACCGACGCCGGAGTTTCCCATGGATGCGCAATCGGGCTTTGCCTCGATCATCACCTCGGCCCGCGACGGGTTGAAGCTCCACACACGCGCCTATGGTCCCAAGCATTCGCCGCATATGCCGGTGATCTGTCTGGCAGGTCTGGCCCGCACCTCGGCCGACTATCACGAGCTGGCACTGGCGCTGGCCAATGATGATGCAAAGCCGCGCCGGGTGCTGGCCCTGGACTATCGTGGGCGAGGACGTTCCGACCGTGATGCGAACTGGCAGAACTATGACATCCGTGTCGAGCTCGATGACGTCATGCAGGTCATGGCTGCCACCGGCCTGCAGGAGGCCGTGTTCGTTGGCACCTCGCGTGGTGGCCTGCTGACCATGGCGATGGCCACCGCCCGCCCGGCCGTGATCCGTGGCGTGGTGATGAACGATGTCGGACCGATCATCGATGCGCGCGGGCTGGTGCGCATCCGCGGCTATGTCGGCAAGTTGCCGGTGCCGCGCAGTTTTGCTGAAGGGGCCGAAATCCTGAAGCGCATCTCGGACCAGCAGTTCCCGCTGTTTGGCGAGGCCGAGTGGGACATGGTGGCGCGTCGCACCTGGACGGATCGCAACGGCAAGCTCGAGCCGGACTATGACCCAGCCTTGCTCAAGACGCTTGAACAGCTCGATCTTGAAGCACCGCTGCCCGTGCTATGGACCTATTTCATGGGCCTGTCGAAAGTGCCGATGCTGGCAATCCGGGGGGCCAACTCCGATCTGCTCTCGGCAGAGACGTTAACGGAAATGGGCCAGCGCCATCCCGATTGCGAGACCTTCACCGCGCCGGGGCAAGGCCACGCGCCGATGATGGGCACGCGTGACGTGATCCTGCGGGTGGCACGCCTGATCGCACGCGCAGAGAAACAGGCAGCCTGAAGAGACCGGACGCCAGCCTGGCGGCGGTGCCAGCCATTTCACGGCAATCCAACAAAAAACGCCCGGGCGCAAACCCGGGCGTCCTGATATCCGGCGCAGCAGCAGCGCTTACTTCTTGGGCTTCGGCGCGGCTGTCGCCGACTTGCCCTTGGAGCTGGTCTTCTCGACCTTGGCGACATTGCCCTGGCCAAGCGATCCATCGTCCTTCGAGGTGGCCACGAGGCCCCACTTGGCGCGCTTGGAGAACTCCGTGGTCTTGCCGCTGGCGAGAATACCAGCCTGCTTGACCCATTCTTCGCGCTCGATGCGGCCCGGGAAGGCCAGATAGGACCCGGCCCAGAGTGCATTGTCCTTGGTCCAGGCAGCGATCTGGTCGAAATGCCAGATGCCAAGACCATGGAGGCGGCCTTCGTTTTGACGGCCGATGCCCTTGATGAGCTTCAGGTCGTCAGGAACGCCACCACGCGGCACAGCCAGGCTGGCAGGGCGCTTGCCGGCGATCAGGTCTTCACCTTCAACCTTCGGCATGGCGGCCGGAGCAGGCGCAGGTGGCTCCACCACCGGGGCAGCTGCGACCGGAGCAGGAACTGGCGGCGGCACAACGACCGGAGCTGGCTTGATCTCAGGCTTCGGCACAGCAGCGACGACGGCTGCTGCGACAGGAGCCGCTGCCATCACCGGACGCGCCTCCTCCTGGCCGAACAGGCCCTTCAGCCAGCAGCCGAGGCAACAACCGGCGAACCACGCAGCCGAGAACAGCAGCGCTGTCTCGATCCAGAGTGCCGGCACACCATTGACGAACCTGAACCAGGTCAGGAAGGCGCCGACAATCCAGGCGATGACGCCGAAGGGAACCCAGCCGGTCCACCAGCGGGACGGCTCACGCGAACAGGTGAGCCAGCCGATGACAAGGCCAAGCAGGAGGGCAGCGAGAAGCCACCAGAAGTATTGCGTTGCAAGATACCACATGGTTCCTCATCCCCTCACTTGACGACCGTGAACTGAACACGACGGTTCTTTGCCTGAGCGTCGGCTGCACCATGAGGCACAAGCGGACGATCGACACCGAAGCCCTTCGCGCTCAGCCGTGCGGCGGCAATGCCACGCCTCACGAGTTCAGCTGCAACGGCTCCGGCACGGTCTTCCGACAGGGCCTGATTGTTGAAGCCGCTACGCTGGCCATCAAAGCTGGCATGACCTTCAATCAGGATCGACGTCGTCGGGCATTTCTGCAAGACGGCGAAGAGATCGTTCATTGCACCCTGCGTGCCTGCATCCGCACCAAGTTGGGCACGGCCATTCGGGAACACGATGGCATAGCGCTTCGTCAGTGCGTCGAGATACGCCTGGCAGGTGTTGGGCGCGTCTATGACGCAACCGGTCTGGCGCAAGCTGATGACAGCCTCACCGGCAAAGCCGGTCGGCTGGCCAGCACGCGTGGTCGTTTCGACTTCGCCCTTGATGATATCGCGGCAGGTCAGGCCACTGATCGAAGACGTCTGATCAATGACGCGGGCCGTGCCGATGTCGAGAAGCAGCAGATTCGTGACAGCAGTCTTGGCCGCAGTGCCGAAATTTGCCGGACTGCCGGAGAGCAGCACCGTTTCGTCACGCACATTGGCGCGCAAGGGCGAGCCCTCGAAACGGGCGAGGATTTCGGCCTTGACGACCGCATCAGGCAGGTATCCCTTCAGCACGGCGCCCGACCTGTCGGCTTCCGCTTCGAAGAAATAGGGCCGGACCGCGATCTCTGTGCGGGCAAGTTTCAGGTCACCCGGCAGCGACGCGGCATTGATAGCCGCCTCGATCGCCGCCTTTGCCGCAGCTGTCGGCGCAATGCCGGTCACTGTCAAAGCCATGTCGGCAATGGAAGCATTGCCCGTCGTCATCGGACGCAGCTGCGCCAGGGCAAACGCTGTGGCAGCGCCGTAATCAGGCACGGTGCGCAGGTTGCCTTCGATGCGCAGCGTGTCCGTGACCGTGCCACCCGCAACTGACGCGGCAGCGCCGGTGCGGAGAGCTGCCTTGGCCGCGTCATTCGGCACGAGGCCGGAGAGCGCGATGCCTGTGGCCGACTTGTCAGCTGCCCAGTTCAGGATGACGGCAGAAGGCGGCGCAACCTGCGCAGCAGCAACCGGCGGTGGGAAAATGCCCGGTGTTGGTGCAGGTGCAGGTGCGGCAACCGGTGCTGGCGGCGGCGCAACCGGTGCTGGCGGCGGCGGCGGCGGTGGTGGTGGCGGGCAGGCAATCGCCTCGCTCCCCAGCGTGCCGCCAGTCACAGCGGAAGCGCCCGTTTTCAGCGCCGAGCAGGCGGCGAAAGTTGCCGGACCCTGACCGGCGATGGTGTAGGTCGTGCCGGAGAGGCCAACGCGGCCAGACTGGAGCGACGCCAGATCACCCAGCGCCTTGGTGGCGAGGCCCACCAGAGCAGCAGGCGCGCCGAGCGCAGGCTTCATCGCATCGGTGATCGATGTTCCAGCTGGCAGGGCGGCGCGGGCAGCGGCATTGATCTGCGCGCGGGCCGCATCCGTCGGATAAAGACCTGACAGCGTCACAGCACCGGTCGCTGCCTTTTCAGCACCCCAGACGTAAGGCGTGATGGTGGGCGGCGTGACAGCACAATCGGCTTTCTTGAAGCCAGATGCAGGTGTTGCCACCTTGCCGATGACATCAAGATAGCTGTCGGATGTTGCGGCAGCGCCTGTGAAGCAGAATGCATCATCGGTGATGCCGGTGCGACCTGCGGACAGCTTGGCGAGTTCAGGAATGCCGAGAGCGGCCATGGCGGCGAAACCGGCAGGCGCGCCAAAGGCGATCTTCTGCTGGTCGTCAACCGTCGCGCCAGTGAAGGCCTTGGCGGCGGATTCAGCGTTTGCCTTCTTGGTCGCCTCGTCCGGCACAAAACCCGACAGGGTGATCTTCTGGCCGTCACGCGCCGCTGCCCAGGTGTAGGGCTTCTGGGCCGTGACGACGAACAGGGCACCATCGGCACGGCGCACGCCCGGCACGCCATCCACATCGGCCAGGGCCTTGGTTGCGCCGGCAGCTGCCAGCGTCTCGCCTGCAATGGTCACATCGCGACCAACGACCGTCAGTGCGACCGGCTTCAAGCCGGCTGTCGCGCCGGTAGCGGCTACGGCAGCCGCAGTCGCCTTTGCGGCAACATCAGAGCGAACCGGCTCAGCTTTCATCCAGTTCGCAAAAATCCAGAGCAAAGCGAGCGGGATCAGACCCCACCACCATTTTTTCGGTTGGCACATCTCGCCCACCCCCCAAGAAGTGTTAAGCCACCCGGACCGCTCAAGCAGAGCCGGGAACACACCAACAAAGGGTCCACGCAATGCGCGTGATCCTTTACAGTTTGTTAAGCAGGATTGCTTGGCGCAATGACGGCCGGAGTCAAGGGAACCAAACCGAAAGTTGGGCGTTACTGCAGAATTTTCTTGCGAATGGCTTCGGCAGCGCCCGATTTCTCCACTAACCAGTGCGGAATCGGCAAATTCTTTGACCTTAGGAAAGCCGGGTTGAACAACTTGGACTGATAGCGCGTGCCGCTATCGCAGAGGATTGTCACGATCGTGTGGCCGGGGCCAAGTTGCTTTGCCAGCTTAATGGCGCCCGCGACATTGACGCCAGACGAGCCGCCCAGACACAGGCCTTCGTGCTCGAGCAGATCGAAGACGATCGGCAGGGCCTCTTCGTCCGAAATCTGGAAAGCGCAATCCACAGGTGCATCGGCCACATTGGCTGTCACCCGGCCCTGGCCAATGCCCTCGGTTATGGATGAACCCTCCATCACCAGTTCGCGGCGGCTGAACCAGGAATGCATTGCGCCACCCATCGGGTCTGCGCAGCCAATCCTGATCGCGGGATTGCGTGCTTTCAGCGCCATGCCCGTGCCAGCCAGCGTGCCTCCTGTGCCGATGGCGCAAATGAAGGCGTCGACTTGGCCACCGGTCTGCTCCCAGATCTCGGGGCCGGTTGTCTCGAAATGGCCCTGACGGTTGGCAATATTGTCGAACTGGTTGGCCCAGATCGCGCCATTTGGCTCGCTGCGCGCCAGTTCCTCGGCCAGCCTGCCGGAGACTTTCACGTAGTTGTTCGGATTGACGTAACCGACGGCTGGCACCTCGACGAGCATCGCACCTGCAAGGCGCAACATGTCCTTCTTTTCCTGCGACTGCGTATCCGGGATCACGATCACGGTCTTGTAGCCCAGCGCATTGCCGACCAACGCAAGCCCGATGCCTGTATTGCCGGCGGTGCCTTCGACAATCGTGCCGCCACGACGCAAGGCACCCGAGCGTTCCGCGTCTCGAATGATCGCAAGCGCTGCCCGATCCTTGACGGAACCGCCAGGATTCATGAACTCGGCCTTGCCCAGGATGCGGCAGCCCGTGGCGGCAGAAGCGGCCTTCAGTTCGATCAGCGGGGTGTTGCCGATGGCGTCGATCACGCCCTTGCGGATGGTCATGTCAGCGGATCCCGTATCAGTTTCGATGCGCAATGCCGTGCCGGGGAGTTTTGTCAGCACAAGGAACCTGATAGGCGATGGGATTGCGCAGGTCACGCAGCTTGTTTTGCGGCCTGGACGCGTCAAAATCACCTTGTCCGGCTCCATCTGGACAGATCCGGAATGAAATGCCCGACCTGAGCGCCGACAGCACGCAAACCTTGACCATCTCGCGCCTTGGCCAGCGCGGTGATGGCATCAGTCATGGCGCGACAGGCACGCTCTTCGTGCCTTTCACACTGCCCGGCGAGACGGTCTCGGTGCTGGTGCATGATGACCGTGGCTGGCTGGAAAGCATCATTGCCGCGTCACCGGAGCGCAAGGTGCCGGAATGCCCGCTCTTCATGCGCTGCGGCGGCTGCGTGGCGCAGCATATGGGTGAGTCCATCTACGCCAGTTGGAAGCAGCAGAACCTGGCGGACACATTCGAGCGCACAGGCCTGAAAGTGAGCCTTGCATCGATGGTCGCCGCGCATGGCGAAGGCCGTCGCCGCGCCACTTTCCATGCCCGCATGGTGGGCTCGGAACTGGCCACGCGCGATGTCGAGGTCGGGTTCATGGCCGCCCGCAGCCACGAGATCGTCCCGGTCGATGCCTGCCCTGTCCTCTCGCCCGGCATGCGCGATGCGCCCAGGCTGGCGCGCGCCCTCGCCGGGCTCTTCCGCGCAGCGGGCAAGCCGCTCGACATCCAGATCACGGCATCCGAGGCCGGCTTTGACGTCGATATTCGCGGCCATGGTCCGGCAGGCGACAAGCTGCGCATGATCCTGGGCGAGGCTGCAAGGCGGCTCGATCTGGCGCGGCTGTCGCTGCATGGCGACATTGTCGTCGAGCGCCGCCCGCCGCAGCAGCGCATGGGCAAAGCGATGGTGACGCCGGGCCCAGGCGGCTTCCTGCAGGCGACGGCCCTGGGCGAGGAGAGCATCGCGCAGCTGGTGCGCGCCGCCATGCCGAAAGCCAAACGCGTCGCTGACCTGTTTGCCGGCTGCGGACCCTTCGCGCTCCGGCTGGCGGAAGCGGCAGAGGTCCACGCGGTCGAGAACGACGGGGCGGCCATGCTGGCGCTGGACAGGGCTTTCCGCAACACCCAGGGCCTGCGCCGTGTCACCACCGAGACACGCGACCTGTTCCGCCGCCCGCTGCTGGAGCCAGAGCTGAATGCGTTCGACGCTGTGGTGCTTGATCCACCGCGCGCGGGAGCCGAGGCACAAGTGCGCTGGCTGGCTGCATCGAAGGTGCCGGTCATTGCCTATGTGTCCTGCGATCCAGCGAGTTTTGCGCGGGATGCAAAAGTGCTGGTGGAAGGTGGCTATGCACTGGAGAGCGTCGCGCCGGTCGATCAGTTCCGCTATTCGGCGCATATCGAGCTGGTCGGTATTTTCCGCAAAGGGAAACAGAAGAAGTGACGCACGAAGAGATGCTTCAGGCGCTGGGAGCCATCGTTGGCGCCCGCCACGTGGTGACAGATGCCGCTGACATGGCGCCCCATCTGCGTGAGTGGCGCGATCTTTACCGCGGCAAGGCGGCGTGTGTGGTGCGGCCTGGATCCACTGCAGAAGTGTCAGCACTCATGGCCCTGGCCTCAATGCACGGCATTCCGGTTGTGCCGCAAGGCGGCAATACCGGGCTGGTCGGCGGGCAGATCCCGATTGCCGAAGGTCGGGAGATCATCCTGTCGCTGACGCGCCTCGACAAGGTGCGCAGTGTCGATGCGGCGAGTTCGGCGATCACGGTCGAGGCTGGCGTCACGCTGCAGCGCGTGCAGGAGGCAGCCGAAGCTGCGGACAGGCTCTTCCCGCTGTCGCTGGCGTCGGAAGGCTCCTGCACGATCGGCGGAAATCTCGCGACCAATGCCGGTGGCACCGCCGTGCTGGCTTATGGCAACACGCGCGACCTTTGCCTCGGGCTTGAGGTGGTGCTGCCGGACGGGCGCGTGGTCAACGGCCTGTCAGCTCTGCGCAAGGATAATACCGGCTATGACCTGAAGCATCTTTTCATCGGCGCAGAAGGAACGCTCGGCATCATCACGGCGGCCACCCTGAAGCTGTTTCCGCGCCCGCGCAGCACGGCCACGGCCTTCCTCGCCGTGCCCTCGCCGGAAGCGGCGCTGGCGCTGCTGCTCCTCGCCAAGGCCACGGCTGCCGGGCAGCTGGTCACCTTCGAGCTGATGCCGCGCATCGGCATCGATTTCGTGCTGAAGCATGCGCCCGGCACACGCGACCCGCTGGCGCAAGTCTCGCCCTGGTATGTGCTGGCCGAGTTCACCTCGCCTGCCGAGATTGATCTCGACAGTGCAACAGAAGTGCTTCTGGGTGAGGCCTTCGAGCAGGGCCTGGCGACCGATGGCGCACTCGCAGCCTCGCTTGACCAGCGTATGGCCTTCTGGCGGCTGCGCGAGGCGATGTCCGAGGTGCAGCGCTTCGAGGGTGGCTCGATCAAGCATGATGTGGCGGTGCCCGTGCACGCCGTGCCCGAATTGCTGGCGCGCGGCCTGGCGCTGCTGGAAGAGCTGGTTCCTGGAGGACGGCCCCTGCCCTTCGGCCATCTGGGCGATGGCAATATCCATTTCAATCTCAGCCAGCCGCCCGGCGCCGACAAGGCCGCGTTTCTGGCGCGTTGGGACGAGATCAATGCCGCGCTGCACGCGCTGGTGCATGAGCTCAAGGGCTCTGTCTCGGCCGAGCACGGCATTGGCCGCCTGAAGCGCTATTTGCTGCCGCAGGTGAAGGACCCCGTCGCACTGGCGCTGATGCACCAGGTGAAGCAGACGCTGGACCCGCAGGGAATCATGAACCCCGGCGCGGTGCTCTGACTTTCAGAACAGGCTGCCCTGCCCTCCTCCGCTCTGGGGATTGCGAGACGGGCCCCGTTCTTTGGTGCCCTTGATTTTTGGTGCGGCTTTGGGCTTCAGCGCAGCCAGACCATGCATGGCAGCATCATAGGGCGCCTGCACACCCGCCTCATCATTGGCCACCTTGTTGATGGCCGGGCCGATGCGCAGCATCTCCAGCAAATCTTCGGCTGGCGGACGCAGCAGGCTGTAAGCTGCATCCGGCGTCGTCTCAGGGTCAAGCCAGCGATTATATTGCGCGGGATCGAGGATCACCGGGCAGCGCTCGTGGACCGCCGACATCAACCCGTTGGCCGGGCCGTTCACCAGCGCCACCGTGTCGATCTCCGAACCATCGGCCGATGACCATGTCTCGTGCAGGGCGGCGAAAGCAAACAGCCCGCGGTCCGGACGGCGGAACAGGAAAGCGCGGTTCTCGGTGGGTGTGCGTGACCACTCGTAGAAACCATCGGCAGGCATCAGGCAGCGGCGGCGAATGAACGCGGCGCGAAAGGATGGCTTCTCGCGCATGGTTTCGCCGCGAATGTTGATAACCAGCGGGAAATCCTTCGGATCCTTGACCCATCCGGGCAGAAAACCCCAGCGCATCAGCCGGAACTGTCTCCCGCCTTTCTCCGCCAGAACCACCGGAACAGGCTGTGTCGGCGCGATGTTGTAGCGCGGCGGGAAGTTCGGCTGCTCGCCATAGCGAAACAGCGCGCGCATCGCATCGGGCGGCAAGGTCAAAGCATAACGTCCACACATTGTCGCATATCGAAGGTAGAGGCAGCCAAGATCAACACTTTATTGGTGGTTTGCCGCCATCGTGTCCGGTGTCGTTCAATTCGAATTGTCAGGGCTTGGGTGTGCACGCGCGAAAGAGAGAAACAGAGCGCGATGTGCTGGTGACAGGCGGCGTGCTCTCGACCGACTATCTCAACCATTATGGCGAAGCCCTGATGCTGATCGAGATGGCGGTGATGGACCTCTCCGTCATCGAGGATCTGCGCGCCTGGCGGCCGAAAACCTATCGCGAGCACTTTGCCACCTCCAGCTTGCGCTGCGCGCCCGGCGCCCTCCAGGCCTATGGGCTGCTGGACCGCACGCAGGTTGGCGCGTTTGAAAGCCTTTGTTCGGCCATGAACCGCCTGGTCGACACCGTGCTGCTGGTGTTGAACGAGGCCACGACGCCGGGCGACGCTGCCATGGTTGTCGACGTGGCCGCCGCCGCCTTCCGCAGCCTGCTTTCGCGTGCAACGGCGTTTATCAATTCGGGTGGAGCGCTCGCCTCGGCACAGTTTGACGGGGCCGAGCTGCAGAACGCTGTTGACCAGCTGATGGCGTTCTAGCCGCAAAACAAGCAACCGGCGGCGCTGTGCGCGCCGTTACACTTGTGTGTTCAACAGCTCACCACAGCCGCTCATCCGGTGCTTTCTCGGCTTCCTCGCGCGCAATCTGCGTCAGGATCTGGACCCAGACATCGGGCGGCTGAGCGCCCGAGACAGCGCTTCGGTTGGCCAGAATGAAGAAGGGCACACCGGTGACGCCAATGCGCTGGGCGTGCGCCTCTAGCCCGATGATCGTCTCGCGTGTCTCGCTGTTGGCCAACGCCTCACGCGTCGCGGTTTCATCAAAACCGAGCGATGTCGCGATCTCGACCAGCGTGTCATGGTCGCCGATGTCGCGGCCCTCCTGAAAATAGGCCTGAAACAGGGCCTGCGTCATGTCGGTGCCGCGCATCACGGTGGAGGCGGCAGCAATCAGCATATGGGCGGCACGCGTGTTGGGCGTGCGCGTGACCTTGTTCCAGGCGAACCGGAGGCCGCTTTCAAGCGCGGCTTCCGACAGGCGCGCCTCGATCTCGGGCCGGCGACCTGGCCCGAACTTGGTGTTGAGATAGGTGGTGCGGTCCATGCCTTCTTCCGGCATCTCCGGGTTCAGCTCATACGGCAGCCAGGTGATGCCGACGCGGCTGGCGAGGCCTGCATCCTTCAACGCGCGCTCGAGTCGGGCCTTGCCGATGAAGCACCATGGGCAAATGACATCGGACACGATTGTAATGGGCATCAGGCCCGTGCTGGCACTCATGGCAGGCTCCGTCTGGTGATGTGCAAGCTGGTCGCTTGTAAGCTGGTTTCTCGCACGCTGCCTCTGATACAATAGCTGCATCGCAAATGCACAGGGCAGCGCTTTGACCACCACCGTTCTGACATATCTCGACATGCACACCTGTGGCGAGCCGGTGCGCATCGTCACCGGCGGCTATCCGGAGTTGACCGGTGCCACCCTGCTGGACAAGCGGCGCGAGGCGCGTGACCGGCACGACCGGTATCGCCGCGCGCTGATGCTGGAGCCGCGTGGCCATGCCGGCATGTACGGTGTGATTCCCGTGGCTGCCAGCCATCGCGAGGCGGCGCTTGGCGTGCTGTTCATCCACAATGAGGGCTATTCGACCATGTGCGGCCACGCGACCATCGCGCTCGGCCGCTGGTGCCTCGAGAGCGGGCGGGTCGCTGTGAGCGAGCCCGTCACGCGCTTTGCCATCGAGGCGCCCTGCGGACTGGTGCACCTGAACTGCACTGTCTCAAATGGAAAGGTGACCAATGTCAGCTTCGAGAGCGTGCCGGCCTTTGTGGCGCAGCGCGATCTCGTGGTGGACGTCCCGGGCTTTGGCCCTGTCACCACCGACATTGCCTATGGCGGCGCGTTCTATTGCATCCTGCCCTCACAGCGGCTGGGGCTGGATTTCCATCAGGCATCGCTCGAGCAACTGGTGTCAGCAGCGGCAGCGCTGACGGACCATGTCCGGGCGCATGTCGGCCTCAGCCATCCCACCGAGCCCGATCTTGCCTTTCTGTATGGCACAATCCTGACCGATGGCGTCGAAGGCACCAGCGAGAGTGCCAATCTCTGTATCTTTGCAGAGCGGCAGATCGACCGCTCACCCACCGGATCGGGCGTGACGGCGCGCATGGCGCTGGACTTTGCCAAGGGTCATGTCGCGATGCGCCAGACCCGGCGGTTCCGCTCGCTGACAGGCGGCGTCTTCACCGGCTGCGTGACGGGCCTTGTGGCAGGTGGGCCTGAGAATGCGGTGACCGTCACCGTCGGCGGTCAGGCGCATGTGATGGGCGAAGGTCGGTTCACCATCGAGGCCGATGACAGGCTTGGCTGGGGCTTTCCACTGCCCGGGCATTTTCCTCCGGCCTGAACAGCACCAGCGCGAGACCAGCATTCTAGCGTGACACGAGCAAGCCTAGCGTGACACAAGAACCTGGCGGCATTCGGCTGGCAGCGCGTCCAGAGACATGGGCGGCTTGGGTTTTGCATTCGGGTTTGGCGGCTTCTTGGGGGCGAAGATCGCCTTGTGCTGGGTGCTCAGCCAATCGGTCAACTCCTGCCCGCAGCCATCGCCATCGGGGGGCGGCGCCTGATCGGCACAGCCCGCCTCTCCACGCGGACAGACCATGCGGATGTGGAAGTGATAGTTGTGCCCCCACATCGGGCGCACTTTCGACAGCCAGGACCGGTCTGCGCCTGCATCGCGGCACATGGCTTTCTTGAGAGCCGGATTGACGAAGATGCGTGCCACGCGGGCCTCGCTGGCGGCCGCCCGGATCAGCTTGGTGTGGTTGGGCGTCCAGACATTCGTGTCGACATCCATCCAGTCAGGCCTGGCCATGTTGGTGGCCGACATGTTCTCGCGCTGGTCCTTGCTGAGGCGCGCGCGCGGCATCGGCGTCAGCCAGATGTCGGCATCCAGCCCGACCTGATGTGAGGCATGGCCGGTGAGCATCGGGCCGCCGCGCGGCTGCGAGACATCACCCACCAGAATACCCGGCCAGCCATTGATGCGCGGCACGGCCTTGGCCAGCTCTTCCAGATAGGCGATCAGGTCCGGATGACCCCAGTTGCGGTTGCGGTTGAGACGCATCACCTGCCAGCTCGGCCCGTCAATCGCCAGAGCCGTCGCGCCCGCCAGACAGCCGCGCGCATAGGAACCGATGGCGCGGGCTTCCAGCGAGGCCGGCGTGTTCTTCTGGCCGAAGAGCACCTTGGCGGAGCCAGGCCAGGCCTTTGTCTGGCCTGCGCGGCGCTCGGCTTCTTCCTCGGCATTGGACTGCGCCATCGCGGGCAGCGCCACCAGAGTGGCAGCGACCATCGCGAGACACAGAATCAGAGGGGCAAACCGGCTGCGCATGTGTGGAGAATCGCTGAAACCGGGGCTTCGGGTCAAGTGTCGTCGCTGGCGTCGCCGCCAATCCAGGCCATGGCGAAAACACCTTCATTCAGGGTCCGCAGCAGGCCCACGCCCTCTTCGAGATGGGCACCGCTGGTCGCGACATCATCGAGCAGAAGGCAGGGACCGGGCAATGTGATGCCGGGTTTGAGCTTGAGCGGGGGGCGCTTCATGTTTTCCTTCGGATGCGACACGCCGCGCCGGAAATTGGGCTCGAACGCCTCGATGCAGGGTTTGCCCATCAGCTCGGCGACAGCCCGTGCCAGGCGCACTGACAGGCAATCGGGCACGCCGGAGGCGCCGCAGGGAATCGGCACCACGCAGGTGAGCGGCGTGGTGCCGATCAACCGCGTGACGCCTGCCACGATTTCCTCGGCGGCGCGCGCAACAAAGATATCCGGCGGCAAGGATTTCAGGGCCTTGAGCGCGTCGATCTGGAAATTCTTGATCGGTTTGCGCCAGGCGCGCAGCGTGATGTAGCTCACGGCCTTGCGCGCCCGCACGCTCTGGCGGACGATCAGTGTCTCGTCAAGAAAGCGCGCCGTCGGATCCAGCGTGCCGGGCACGCCCGGTGATGTCTCGGCGAAGGCGCCGCGCAGCACCTGTTCCTGCAGGCTGATCTGCGTGATGTCATCAACCGTGACACGCAGCACGGGATCGTTGCGTCCCTTCACCCTGATCGGCTGACAGCTGACGGAAAATGTGGAGACAACATCGCGCTGCCGTGTGCCGATGAATTCGAGCTCCGACATGTCCCGGTTCTCGCGCAGAGATGTCTTGAAGATCGCAGCCATCGCCGGGGCAGCGGGTCCTGCCAGCTCCAGCATGGAGCGCCCGACATGATCCTTGACCGAGACGCCATTGCCATCGGCCAGCGCCTTGTTGACATGGAGATAGTGCAGATCGGCATCCAGCAGCAGCGCGGGACGTTTGGATTTGTCGATGGCCGCGCAAATTGCATCCATTTCCACTTCGTCCGACACCTTGAATGCCGCCGCGTTGCGGCCAATCGCGATGGCTTCATGCGCCATGGCGGCAATCTGTGCGAGCAAAGCAAGGTGTTCCGCGACCGGCGCTTCAATCGCCGCCCTGAAGCCGACCAGAAAGAGAATGGGGCCCTCTTCGTTCAGCAAGGACACCGGCGCGCGCAACAGGGCGCGCAGTTGGGGCATATCGGTCACGACCGGGTTGTTGCGGAAGCCGGGATGCGCGAGCAAGTCTGGAATGCAGATCACGGCATCGGCAGAATAGTCACGGTCAACACTGCCGACGCTCGAATTCAACTCTGTCCAGGCAATGCCATGAGAGCCCAGCACCTTGACGCTGTCAGCCGCAAACAGGCAGACCGCTGCCAAGGGCGCATTGTACATTCTGGCAGCGAGATCGCAGAGCCGGTTCAAAGTCTCGTTCACGGGCACACTTTCATGATGACTGTGGATCTGGCGTTGACGCTGGAGCGGTGGAGGCGAACCTGTGACGGCGAAATTTTGATGAGGCGCAGTGGGGTATCGCAGCGGAGTTCGCCGGACGGACGACCAAAGATACGCGGCTTGCCCCTGCAATGACTACTGGACAGGACAAGCGCGAGCAGCTCAGTATATCGCCAATAGGCACATGGCCCACAACCCGCAAATGAGACATTAAGGGAACATCATTGATGACTGCTTTCTGGCTGAATCGCCGTGATATCCTTGCAGGATTGGCGGCTGGAGTTGGTCTTGGGCATGGCTTTCCGTCATTCGCGCAAAGCACCTGGCCGCAGGGGCGCACGCTGAAGATTGTCGTGCCGTTTCCGCCAGCCGGTGCCACCGATATTCTCGCCCGTCTTGTGGGCGACAAGCTCGGCCAGAGCTGGGGCACGAATTTTGTCATCGAGAACAAGCCAGGTGCTGGCGGCAACATCGGCACCGATCAGGTGGCCAAGGCCGAAGCCAATGGCGACACGTTCCTGATGGTCTCTGTGGGGCTCGCCACCAACCAGTATCTCTACTCGAAGCTCACCTACGACCCGGTTGCCGATCTTAAACCCGTCTCTCTGGTGGCGCTGGTGCCCAACCTGCTCGTGGTCGGCAATCATCTTCCGGTGAAGTCCGTCGCCGAACTGATCGACTATGGCAAGGCGAACCCCGGCAAGCTGACCTATGGCTCATCGGGCATCGGCACATCGGTGCATCTGTCCGGCGAGCTGTTCAAGAAGCTCACGGGCGTCGACATGGTGCATGTGCCCTATCGCGGCACGGCGGCTGCAACGCAGGATCTGATTGGCGGGCGGATCGACCTGATTTTCGACAACATCACGCAGGCCGTCACCCATGCGCGTGCGGGCACGGTCAAGGCGCTGGGCATCACCACTGCAACGCGCTCGCCGGTCTCGCCCGAATATGCACCGATTGCCGAGACGGTGCCGGGCTTTGATGTCTCGTCCTGGTTTGCACTTTATGCGCCGGCCAGGACGCCGGATGCCATCATTGCAAAATTCCAGGCCGACCTGAAAACCGGCTTGGCCGACCCGGCCGTGAAGGCCAAGATTGATGCGCTGGGCGCGATCACGGTGGCGGGAACACCCGCCGAGATGGACCGCTTCCTGCGCGCCGAGATGGAGAAATGGGGCTCGCTCATCAAGGGCCTTGGCCTCAAGGCAGACTGAGCGGGTTCAGGCCTTCGCGTGCTGCTGCCAGACCAGCATGGCAGCCGCCAGATCCTCCAGCGCGGTGCCGACCGACTTGAACAGCGTGATCTGGTCATCGCTTGTGCGACCTGTCACGCTGCCTCCACAAAGTGCCGCCAGATCGCCTGCGACCTGGTCCGCACGATAGGCACCCGCCTTGATGGCAACCGCGACATCGCCGCCTTCTGTGAGCGCTGCCTGCGTGTCGACAAAGACGCGCGACCTGTGAAGCGCCGCATCATCGGCCTCGCGCATCGACAGGTTGAATGCGCCCGCCATATCGAGATGCGCGCCGGGTTTCAGCCATTCGCCGAGGACCAGCGGCGCGGTCGACAGTGTGGCGCAACTGACGAGATCGGCGGCGCGCACCTCGCTCTCAAGCTCGACCGCCAGCCGCACGGGCAGACCTTCGGCAGCCAGCTGACCGGCGAGCTTGTTGGCTGCATCCGGCGAACGGTTCCAGATCGCGATGTCATCCAGCGCATGCTGGCTGGCATGCGCCTTGATGAAGAAGGGTGCCAGCGCACCCGACCCCACCATCAGCATGCGCCGCGCGCGCTTGCGCACCAGGTGCCGCCCGGCCAGCGCCGAGGCGGCAGCCGTGCGCCAGAGCGTCAGCCTTGCACCATCGAGGACAGCGAGCGGCTCGCCGGTCGCACCATCCATCAGCAG